>JAIWFK010000037.1:0-7918 GCA_048631695.1 Calditrichales bacterium | reverse complement strand
GAAGACTTCTCTGTGGAAGGTCTCCCCCTCAGTAAAGTTGAGTCGGCTGAGCTTGAGTTAATAAGACAGCAGCTAAAGAGAGGAATAAACTCTCCTTTAACCTCAAGTGCTGGGCGTCTTTTTGACGCCATTTCCGCATTAGCAGGAGTAACAGAAGAAATAGATTATGAAGCTCAGGCAGCCATCGAGCTGGAGATGGTGGCTCCGAATGAAGTGAATGAGGCTGAATTAAAAGCCTATCCCTTCTCTATTATTGAGCATCAAGGAGTAAGGGTGGTAAAGTTGGAAGAACTATTCTCTACAGTAGTTCAAGATGTTAAAAATCAAGCCCCTACCTCCATAATATCGCTTAAATTTCATAACACTGTGGCTCAGATAATCGCCACGATGTGTAAATTGATTGCCAAAGATACCGGAATAACCCAAGTGGCACTAAGTGGTGGTGTTTTTCAAAATCGGCTGCTGCTGAAGTTAGCTACCGCCTCTCTAGATAGAGAAGGCTTCAGCGTTCTAACTCATCACCAAGTACCCTGCAATGACGGCGGCATTTCCCTGGGGCAAGCGGTGATTGCTAATTTCAATAGCATATAGTAAGTATTTGAGAGAGTTAAAGAGAGGCGAAGCCTCTCTTATATAACTTATTTCCCCCTTCCCCTTGAAGGGGGATAAAGGGGGATAGGGTCATTAGGAGTTAGATATGTGTCTTGCCATCCCATTACTGATTAAGCTAATAGAAGACAAAGAGGCCGAGGCTGAGATTGGGGGTATAACTCGCCGGATTAGCCTGTGGCTCACCCCGGAAGCAAAAGTAGGCGACTATGTGCTAGTCCACACTGGCTATGCCATAAATATCCTGGATGAAGAGGAGGCTGAGGAGACTCTAAGGCTCTTACGGGAAATAGCCGAGGTTGCTGAGGAGGTGGGTTGAAATTTATCACTGAATTTCGGCGCTCTGAATTAGCTAAAGGGCTAATTTCCCGGATTCAACGGAAATCCAAGACCCGGGCTCGTTTGATGGAGTTCTGCGGTGGTCATACAGTAACCATCTTTAGATACGGCATCCGCCAGGTCTTACCCAAAACACTGGAAATGGTCTCCGGACCAGGTTGCCCTATCTGCGTTACCGCTAATGCTGACCTGGATAAGGCGATTGCTTTAGCTCAAATCCCAGATGTTATTATCACCACCTTCGGTGATATGCTCAAAATCCCCGGCAGCCAATCTAGCTTACAAGATGTCAAGGCCGACGGCGCCGATGTCCGTATGGTATATTCCACTATGGACGCTCTTAACCTAGCCGAGCATAACCCAGCTAATTCGGTGGTTTTCCTTGGAATCGGATTTGAGACCACGGCTCCTATCATCGCCGCTTCTATCCTCCAGGCAGAGGAGAGGGGTATAAGTAATTATTATATTCTTTCCATGCACAAACTCTGCCCCCCAGTAATCCGAGCCATCCTTGATTCAGGTGAGGTCAAACTTCATGGGCTCATATGCCCCGGGCATGTAAGTGCTATTATCGGCTCCCATCCCTGGGAATTCATCGCCCGAGATTATGGTATCTCTTGTGTAATTTCCGGTTTTGAACCCACAGATATCCTGCAATGCGTTGATATGCTGGTGGCTCAGATTGAAAGTGGTCAGTCTAAGGTTGAAATTGCCTACCGACGAGGAGTACATCCTGATGGCAACCAGCAGGCTCTGAAACTTATGGAACAGGTTTTTGAGCCTTGCCCTGCTCTATGGCGGGGTATAGGAGAAGTTCCCAATAGTGGCTTGAAGCTGAGGAAGGAGTTTCAACACTTTGACGCCGAGCTTGCCTTTGATATTAACCCCGGAGCTACATATGAACCTCAAGGCTGTATCTGCGGCGATATCCTGCGGGGAATCAAAACGCCTCTTGATTGTACACTCTTCGGTAAAGCCTGCACACCAGAGTATCCTGTAGGACCGTGCATGGTCTCTTCAGAGGGCAGTTGCTCTGCCTATTACCTTTATGGAGAGGGTTTTGAAGGATAAAATCCTGCTAGCCCACGGCAGTGGGGGAAAGCTAGCTCATGACCTGGTAGAGAGAAGCTTCCTCAAAGCTCTGGCTAATCCCCTTTTAGATAAGCTGGATGATTCAGCCGTTTTTGACTTCAGCGGAAGGCTTGCTTTTACCACCGATAGTTATGTGGTGAGTCCTATCTTCTTCCCCGGTGGCGATATCGGGAAGCTCGCTGTCTATGGGACAGTGAATGACTTAGCTATGTCCGGGGCTAAACCCCTTTATTTGAGCCTTTCCTTTATCATTGAGGAAGGACTTCCCCAGGGTGAGCTGAGCCAAGTGGTGGATTCTATCCAGAAGGCAGCTCAAGAAGCAGAAGTGAAAATTGTCACTGGAGACACCAAGGTTGTACATCGAGGCAGTGCCGATAAGCTCTTTATCAACACTGCCGGTGTGGGCATAATACCGGAAGGAGTCGATATCTCAGGCAGCAATGCCATACCAGGAGATAAGGTAATTCTAAGTGGAACTATAGGCGACCACGGGATAGCTGTGCTGAGCCAGCGGGAGGGCTTGACCTTCTCTACGCAACTTGAGAGTGATTGTGCTCCACTGAGTGGCTTGGTAGCTGAAATGTTAGCCGCCAGCCCAAATATCCATTGCCTGAGAGACCCTACCCGAGGCGGATTGGCTACTACCTTAAATGAACTGGCAAAACAATCTAAGGTCAGTATAAGAATTCAAGAGGAGAAAATCCCGATACGAGATGAGGTTCTTGCCGCTTGCGAAATGCTAGGCTTTGACCCCCTCTATGTAGCCAATGAGGGCAAGCTGGTTGCTATAGTTTTGCCTGATGATGCCGATAAGGTTCTCAAGGCAATGCAGGGAAACCATTATGGGAAGGAGGCTGCCATCATCGGTGAGGTGAGGGCAGAACACCCCGGTCGAGTGGTAATGAAAACCTATCTGGGGTCTTCCCGAATAATTGATATGCTGGTTGGAGACCTGCTGCCCAGGATTTGCTAAAATGCATGAACTTGCCATTACTCAAAGTATGCTTGACCTTGTCCTGGAACAAGCCAAGAAGGCTGAAGCCAAGGAAGTGGGGAAAATCAACCTTGTTATTGGGGAGATGACTGGAGTTGTTGAACAGTGCATACAGTTCTACTTTAATCTCCTTAGCCAGGAAACCATAGCTGAGGGGGCTGTCCTTCACTTCACCATAGTTCCTACCAGGGCTCGGTGCCGGGTCTGCGATAAGCCCTTTGAGCTTAAGGAATTTGACTGGAGTTGTCCCTATTGTCAAGGTAATAGTATGGAGATTATATCTGGGAAAGAGCTATTTGTAGAAAGTATAGAGGTGAAATGAGGTGAGGTAATAATTCAGATACCTTCTTGTCACCCTGACCCTGAGAGAAAGCGAAGGGGAAGGGTCTAAAGGCTGCAGAGATTCTTCCCCTTCCATCGAAGGGTCAGAATGACAGAAAGCAAAGAATTCGAGGGGGAACTGTTACAAATGGAAATAAAGGTTCTTAAAGACATTCTTGGCGCTAATGAGCAGATAGCAGAGAGGAACCGAAAGTTACTTGATAGTAACAATGTATTGGCTGTGAACCTGATGTCCTCGCCGGGGGCTGGCAAAACCAGCCTTATTTTACAAACGATAAAGGCATTAAAAGGAAAACCCAGAATTGGTGTTATTGAAGGTGACGTGAGCTCAAGCTTGGATGCTGAAGTAATAGGCAAGGAGGGGATACCTGTGGTCCAGATAAATACCGGCGGGGAATGTCACCTCGATGCCAACATGACGTTTAGTGCCCTCAGCAATATGCCCTTACCGGATATTGAGCTACTCCTTATTGAAAATGTGGGCAATTTGATTTGCACCGCAGAGTTTGCTCTCGGTGAGCATATAAAGGTTTTAATCTCAAGCACCCCTGAAGGGGATGATAAGCCATTTAAGTATCCGTTAATGTTCCATACAGTAGATGTCGTTCTAATAAATAAAATTGACCTTCTACCATATCTAAGGTTTGATACCGATGCCTATTCCCGGGCAATTAAAGGCATAAACCAAAAGGTAGAAATTTTCCAAATCTCTTGTACTACCGGTCAAGGAATTGAGCAATGGGTCTCCTGGCTCCTGAGCCAGATGAGCCGGAGATAAGGTGGATGGTAGACGTCCTAAACCTCTGACCCCCTGTGTATAAAGCCTTGTTTTGTCTTTTCTTGAAACTCCCTTCTTTATCGTCAACCTCCATTTTCTCCTCCCATCGTAGCCCTAAGTTTTTCCTCTTAACAACATCTCAAATGCTACCCCACCGGTAGTTACATATATCCTTTCATTAAACACCTTGTCCTTCCATTCCCGTATAGTGGCAATTAAGGTAATCAACACCATTGATACTGACCACCTCCTGCCGGAAGTTATATCTGGCATATTTCACCCCTTACCCTATCTCTCCCTTGCCCCTGGACCAGTTCGTCGGACGTCTTGGCGTAAAGCTATAGTACTCAGCAAAGTCACTTAAAAAGTTCTATACATTTATCTAATATGGGCGATTCTTATGTGTTGTGAAGTATTACCTAATATAGCTTATAACTACGGTAATGGAATAGCTAAAAAAAGAACAAGCCACATTACCTTCCAAAATCCGACCAATTCCATAGTGAGGGATTAGGCTAGCCAATTGTCATTTAGCAGGTAATACTATTGACAACTGTCCTGATATTGTTTATAATATGGCTCAAACAGCATAGAAGATGCAACCTTACTTTCTATGGCTTATGGATAAATTTCAAGAAAGAGTTAGGAAACTTCGTGAGAAGAAAGGCTGGTCACAGGAGGATTTAGCCTGGGAAATAGATGTCAGCCTCTCCACAGTTCGGCGCTGGGAAGGCAAGGGAGCTAAACCAACTCGTCACGCTCGCCGAGAGCTTGAGAGGCTTTTCCTGGAAGTAGGGCTCATTAGTGAATAAAATCTGAATTTGAACAGGTTCTAGAATAATAAAAATGATTATATTCGAGACACCATTACGTCTGAGCTTTTTAGTAGGCTCGCTGGTGTGAACATCGAGCCTGAAATGAGAGGGGAATTTCGCTTTGGTGATACCCGTCATATCATTTCTGACATTTCTAAGCTCAAGCAGCTTGACTGGCAGCCAAAAATTCCGGTGGAACATATCATCAAGGAGTATATTGAGTGGGTAGAGACCCAACCGGGACTAGCGGATTACTATGCTGAAGCGGAAAGGGTGATGAAGCAAGAGGGTATAATTAAGAGGGTGAAGTAGAAATGAACTCTGTGCATTCTGGAATTATTAGCCAATATCTGGCTGAAGCTAGCGCTACCTTGGCCAGACTCCCCTTAGAAGAAATTGCTCAGGTGGTCGACCTGCTCAATGAGGCACGTGAGAAAGGGGGAAGCATTTTTCTCTTTGGCAATGGTGGTAGTGCTGCCACCGCCTCTCACTTTGCTGCTGACTTAGCTAAAGGAGTCATTTGCCCTGGGAAACCCAGAATAAGAGCCTTTGCCTTAACTGACAATATCCCTCTTCTCTCTGCCTGGGCAAATGACTCAGATTATGAGGATATCTTCGCTGAGCATTTGTAGCCTTAATTATGCTATCCCTAATTAATTAGGAGATGATACTAAGCTGGAGGAATAACCTTGAAGACTGTACGCTGCCCGAATTGTGGACAAAAGGTTTCAGATAGCGTTTGCCCGTTTTGCCACTATCCCATAGTGATAGACGGACCAATTAAGAAATCTCAAGAAGTTAATCCGCCTCGGGACACCGCCCAGTCAGCGAAACCGGCCGAGCTAAGGGTCAATGAAAACCACAGAAATAGAAGACCACCTACCAGAAACCCCTATATCTGGACAGGGCTTAGCTTCATAATCCTGGGCGTTGTAGCGATTCTGGCATCTCTATTCATTTTTAGCTTTACCTGGCTTACTGCTCTGGGAATCGCCGTACTTATTCTATCTTTCATTCTCCTTGCCCTGGGTAGGACTATTCCAAAGTTATCACCTGAAGCCAGCCTTCTTTTTCTCGAAACTGGCATTGACAACCTGGCCACTGTTTTGGAAGAGCTTGGGGTTAAGTCGAAAGCCGTCTATCTTCCGTCTTCTATGACCGGCGGCAAGCTTAAGGCTCTCGTACCTCTCAATAGCAACAACTCGCCACTCAAGATAGATAAAGCTCTTCCCCAGCGGCTCATTGTTAAGTATAGTAACGGCACTGAGGATGTTGGGCTTCTGGTTACTACAGTTGGAAATGCAGCCATCCGCATGCTTGAGGCAAAGCCAGGTCCCAGTGCTGGTGAGGTTGAATCAGCACTGACTTATCTATTTATGGGAGTTCTGGGCGTAGCCGGTAGAACCACGGTCGTGGTTATGGAGCATAGCATCTGGGTGGAAATATTGAACCCCGATACTGAAAATGGGGAAACTCGAGCCAGCCAGTCTCTGGGCAGCCCATTAGCTTCAATAGCCGCTTCAGTAGCTGCCGAAGCCTGGGGCAGACCATTTATTATTACCCACGAAGAGCGTAACCGGAGGAAACACTTCGTTGAGCTTAAGGTAGTTGGATGAAGATATATAACAGCTACATTCTCATTGTTGCTGCCCTGCTATTGCTAACTACCGTCATCCTGGCTGTCATAGGACAGGAGGCGCTTGATGCCTACTATACAATCTACATCATAGAAGCCCTGGTTGTTACCGAGCTATATGTATTCCTCAATCCTAAAGCTCGTCGTGGATTGAGTCTGGTTAGTGCCATACTATTTGGCGGCTTTGTATTCGTGGTGTCGCTAGAGGTTATTAAGATACTGGGATAAAGATACCTCATCCCTTGACCTATTATGAGAAGATTAACTATTGTCCTATCTATAATAGTTCTCCTGGCATTACTTCTGCTTGGTTTGTCAACTCTTGCCTCCCCCAACCGTATCCCTCACGAGGACCCAGCTACATCCCTGAATTCTCCAGACCCAATATTGCTGCTGCTTTTCTACGGTGATGTCTTTGACCTGGCAAGCATAAGCAAATATAAGGACGCCCAAAGCCTGCTTGAATATATCAAACACGCTAACATAGCCGATGAGTTACAGTATATCATCGACCGCTACAATTCCCTCTCTTATGAGTTGTTTTCTGACCTGGATACTGCGGAAACTCTTCTTGATGAGGCATCAGTATTACTGGCCCATTACCGACTGTACGAAGCTGAAATCAAGCTGGGTGACGCCGAGGCAACTGTTAATAACGCACAGTTCCTGATAGAAGAGATTGAGATAGCAACCAATACCCTGGGTGAAAAACTCAACGTTTTCGCACCTTCCGTTGATAGCGAGCTCAAACAGGCCTACGACCGTCTGGAGCGAATCCTTGATAAACTTGACCAGCTTATCCTTGACATCAATCAGCTTTGGCACAGACTCACTAAGAATTATGAGATTAAGATTCAGGAAGAGTTGACCCCCACTGAACTCACCTTGAGTGTCACCCCAACATCGGCATTTGTTGGTGACAGCATTGTTGCTTCGGGAAGACTCACCGGAGAAGGAATTCCCCTCGCCAACAGGAAGCTAACCCTCTTTTTGAATAACAAGCCCATAATCATTAGCACTCAACCTGATGGTTCGTATGCTAGCACTGCCAACATACCCTATGAATACGCCGATAAAATGACCCTGTCCACAGTATATACACCCATTGGTAACGATATTGGCACTTATCTTGACAGCCGAAGCCCACCAGTGACGGTCAACACCAGTTTCTACACCACCTCATTGGAGGTATCGGCGCCAGCGACGGGTCACCCTGGATTGCCTATTATCATTGAGGGCAAGGTCAGCTCTCCTGGTGGTACGGTGGGCCGAGTCCTAACGGTGTTCTTGAACACCGTTAAGCTGGCTAGCAA
>JAIWFK010000036.1:0-7969 GCA_048631695.1 Calditrichales bacterium | reverse complement strand
TCACTATTTCGGTGCCAATGGAGGCGCTGTGAGGGAAGTAGCCCAGCAGTGCCCAGTAGTAGAGCCTGTTGTCGGGCAAGATATTCATTATCTGACATTTTACCTTGAGTAATTAATTTTTGGAGCGGCAACCTTCGGGCTAGCTCCAGGAAGGGGAGTTTGTTCTTGGAGTAACCCAGAGCCTCCATTATCCCTTGATAAAGGCATTGGCCTGCTTCCAGTTGAGCTAAATCTGCTTGCAACTTGTTAGCCTTGGCTAAAAACCGTTGCTCCCCGGCACTATCAAGAAATTCTACCATAGTGCCTGGGGTCAGGCTTTCTATGTTAAAGCAAGGTATAACGGAAGTGGTTGGGTGATATACCCATTGGCACCACTGGCTATTAATGCTTTTCATGTATTTATCTAGCACTAGAATAGGAGCACTTTTACCATTCTCAAGGGTGGTAACTGCCTCATTGTCACGCCACATCACAACATGCAAGATTACCCGGTTATAGGCTGGGTCGTGGTGGTGCTGATGAGTTTGCCAACCACTGGATTTAATATGAACTTCTATATCACCCTTTATTAACCCATGGCTGGTGGCAATAACCGCATCCCGGAAATCAGCACCTCGGTCATCATTAGTCCTTCCTGGATAGATTATCTCTATCAGCTCGCCCCCTTCGGTGGTCAATTCGGTTCTATCCAGTAACAGACGCTGCCAAATTTTAATAATTTGACTCTCTGAGAGATTATTTATCAACCTACCCCCTTTAATTACCCTAAAAATCAAGATTTTTCTGGGACCCCCCTTTATCCCCCTTTTATAAGGGGTGAGCATTTATCTAAGAGAAGCTCCGCCTATCTATGGTTTGACACGATATCGTGTATCATTAACCTAAATGAAGGCGGTTTAGCCAAAGCAAGCCGCCTATTTTACAGTTGATTTAATTAAGCCCTTTAGCTCAACTGTGTATCAATCTCCTGCTTAAATGCCTGGTAAGCTGGCTCATCATACAGGGCAAAAACTACTCGTTTTAGCCCTGTTTTCCTGGTTAAGTACTGACGCACCTCACTTATCATTATCTTAGCGCATTCATCCAGGGGGAAGCCGCCAACACCAGTGCCTAAGGCAGGGAAGGCAATGCTCTTTACCCCAATCTCATCAGCTCTAAGTAGACTGTTCTTCGTCGCCTGCCTAATCTTTTCATCATCAGTCTTCAGGTCTTGTCCCATCACTGCGGCATGGATAACATAATTTGCTTTTAATTTGCCAGCTCCGGTGACTACTGCCTCTCCGATAGGGATAGGCTCCTTTTTCAGCGCCTCGTCCTGTATTTCTTTCCCCCCGACTCTCTTCAACGCTCCAGCTACCCCACCACCCATCCATAGTTGGTTATTAGCCGCATTTACTAAGGCGTCAAGCTCAAGCTGGGTAATATCGCCACGATATACTTCAATGTTAATCACTGGTTACTCCCTTAATTGTACACGATTCCGTGTATAATGTCAATATTTCCCATATTTTTTTCGGGTGGGAGTGGCTTCATATTCAAACCTGGCTCTTTCAGCAACAATAGAGAGGAGGGTAGATGAAGCACCGCGGGGTTCATACCTCCCCGTTTCCCATTCGCTTATTGTTTGCTGACGCGTGCCTAGTTGGTCGGCCAGTTGACGCTGGGTTAGACCCAGGTGACGCCTTAAGGCTTGGATGCGCTCACTATCCCATCTCGGTCGGTTCACTTCATACCGGTTACTCATAATTAAATCCTACACGATTTGGTGTAAACTGTCAAAAATGTGACTTCTTCCCACCTGAAGGGGGAGGCAAATATTTTTTAAAAATGGCATGTGGTAATTGAGCTAGAGATTTAATGAAATAGTAAGATTTTTGAAGAATAAAGGCGTATGAAGCTTAATATTTACCTCTAAAGTAGTGGCATTTGCTGTAATTTGACATTTTTTCGGTTGCCACATCCATCCGCCTACGCTATTATATAGTGGTTAGCACTCTCACGGCTAGAGTGCTAATTGTTTGAGTTCATAATTAGTTAATTGAGGAAGGAGGATTTAAATGGTGGTTAAAATTCAACCACTGGCTGACCGGGTAATAGTCAAGCCTATTGAAAAGGAGGAGGTAACCAAGGGGGGGATTATTATACCTGATACGGCTAAGGAGAAACCCCAAGAGGGGGAGGTTTTAGCTATTGGTCCAGGTAGGTTAGGTGAGGATGGAAATCGGATAGCTATGGATGTTAAGGTGGGTGATGGGGTGTTTTATTCTAAGTATGGAGGCACTGAGATTAAGGTTGAGAATGAAGAATTAGTTATTTTGCATGAGAGTGATATCCTGGCTAAGAAAATTAAGTCTACTAAGAAGAGCTAAATTCGTTAAAAAGTAAATATAAGGAGAGGGAAAAGTAAGGAGTAAAGAATGGGAAATAAGCAATTAATATTTCATGAGCAAGCAAGGCATCACTTGAAGAGAGGGATAGATACTTTAGCTGATGCAGTCAAGGTAACTTTAGGACCTCGGGGACGGTGTGTAGTTTTGGATAAGAAATGGGGTCCACCAACAGTGATTGATGATGGAGTTACCATCGCCAGGGATATTGAGCTTCCTGACCCCTTTGAGAATATGGGAGCGCAGATGGTTAAGGAGGCAGCTACTAAAACTAATGATGCTTGCGGTGATGGTACTACTACCTCTACCGTGTTAGCTCACGCTATTGTTACTGAGGGCTTTAAGAATATAGCTGCCGGTGCCGATGCTCTGGGGCTCAAGAGAGGTATCGAGAAGGCAACCGCCGCTATAGTTGATGAGCTTAGGCGAGTGTCTATTGAGGTAAAGGGCAAGGAGCAAATCGCTCAAGTCGCTAATATTACGGCGAAAGACCAAGAAATTGGAGATTTAATTGCTGATGTAATGGAGAAGGTGGGCAAGGATGGAGTTATCACTGTCGAAGAATCCAAGGGGATGAAGTATGAGACAGAGTATGTAGAAGGAATGCAATTTGACCGTGGTTACATCAGCCCCTATTTCATAACTAATGCCGAGCGTATGGAAGTGGTAATAGACGACCCCTACATCCTTATCTGCAATAGTAAAATCGCCGCTGTGGCTGACCTGCTACCAGCCCTGGAGAAAATACTCCAGGTATCAAAGAACCTGCTTATTGTCGCTGAGGAGGTGGAAGGTGAAGCCTTGGCTACCCTGGTAGTCAATAAGCTACGGGGCACCCTTAATGTTATGGCAGTCAGGGCTCCAGGTTATGGTGACCGACGTAAGGCAATGCTGGATGATATGGCAGTTCTAACTGGCGGTAGGGTGATTTCGGATGAGCTGGGGCGTAAGTTAGACTCGGTTACTGTGGAAGATTTAGGTCAGGCTCGCCGGATAATCGCTGATAAGGATAACACTACCGTTATTGAGGGTAAGGGCTCAGAGGAAGCGATTAAAGCGAGAATCAAGCAGATTAAGACTCAAATAGAGGAGAGTACCTCTGATTTTGATCGTGAGAAATTCCAGCAAAGAATGGCGAAACTAGTGGGCGGTGTAGCTGTTATTAAGGTAGGAGCGGCTACCGAGATTGAGCTTAAAGAGAGGAAACACCGAGTAGAAGATGCACTATCAGCTACCCGAGCCGCCATAGAGGAGGGTATCCTACCCGGTGGTGGTGTAGCCCTACTCAGGGCTACTTCGGTTCTGGATAAGCTGAAAGTTAGCGGGGATCAAGCCACTGGGGCTGGTATTGTCAGGAAGGCTGTAGAGGAACCGATTCGCTGGATTGCTATCAATGCCGGGCAGGATGGCTCAGTAATAGCCGATGCAGTTAAAAAGAGCCCACCTGGAATCGGTTACGATGCTGAGGCTAATGATTATGGTGATATGGTAAAGAAGGGGATTATCGACCCAACTAAGGTAGCAAGGTCTGCTCTGGAAAATGCAGCTAGTATTGCCAGTATGATCCTAATTACTCAGGCGCTGGTTAGCGATATCCCGGAGAAGGAAAGGATGCCAGCTGGTCCGGGTATGAGTATGCAGGAACAGGCAGGTATGCCAGGGTATTAATAATCCTCGCTTCGGTAAATGACATGAAAATAGCCGTGGTCGTTAAGGCTGCGGCTTTTTTTATTTATGTTTAGGGAGATGAATGGCAAGGGTAAAAAGAAGATATTCCTACCGATGAGGTAGATAGACTATTTATAGCTTTAAGAGTGCCTCCAGGGGCTCGTGATTGGTGACAGGACCAACCACTGCCAAGCGGAGCCGGCTACCTACTAATAGCTCCTGGGCTACTTGCTTAATCTCGTTAGCGGTAATGGTATCAATAATTGATGTTAGCTCGTCAACACTAAGAATGCGTCCAGTGAGAATCTCTTGCCCACCCATCCAACTGGCAACAGCACGGCTATCCTCCATTCTTAGGAGCAAGCGTCCCTTTGATAATTCCTTTACTTTGGACAGCTCTTGTTCAGGGACTACTTCCTTGAGCTGAGAAAGTTGCTCTAGGATAGCCGTGATAGCTGCTGGCAGGTTTTTGGGCTCTACTCCGGCATAAACTGTAATCGCACCGGAGTCAATGAAGTGCTCAACATAGCTATGAATATTATAGGCGAGCCCTAGCTTATCACGAATCTCAGTAAATAAGCGGCTGCTCATACCCTCACCGAGGATGACATTAAGCAGGCCAAGGATGAAGCGCCTGGGGTCAAGGAGTGATAAGCCAGGTAGTGCCAGGCACAGGTGGGCTTGCTCTGTGTCTCTTGTCTCAATAAATAGTTGCTGAGCCTGTTGTTCCTTATAAGCTAAATATCCAGAGCCAGACTGCCGGTTATCCCAGTTACCCAAAGCTTGGCTGACAGCGGTTACCATCTCCTGATGCTGTAAATCGCCAGCAATGGTAACTACTGTGTTACTGGGTGTATATTGACCTGCCTGATAGTCAAGCATCATATCCCGAGTAATAGCAGTTACTGATTCCTCACTGCCAGCTATATCACGTCCCAGGGGGTGATTGTGCCATAGCAGCTCATCAATAAGCATATCAACTCGCTGTATTGGGAAATCCCTACTCATATGAATCTCTTCAATGATGACCTTGCGCTCTCGTTCAATATCTTGAGGGTCAAACTTGGAGTGAAGCAGCATATCCCCTAGCAAATCCAAGGCGAGAGGGAAATGGGTCTGAGCCACCTTACACCAATAGACGGTTAATTCCTTGTCGGTGCCCCCATTAAGGATTCCACCCACACCCTCTATAGTTTCAGACACTTCTCTAGAGGATGGTCGCTTCGGTGTGCCTTTAAAATGCAGGTGCTCAATAAAGTGGGAGATACCTGCCTGGGCTTCAGTCTCGTATCGGGAGCCAACTCCGATAAAAATGCAGATGGATACTGAGCGAGTATGAGGCATAGTAGCAGTGATAATTCGTAGCCCATTATCCAGAGTAGTCTTTTGATACAATAATTCACCTCTTTAAATTTGAGAATATTCTAACGGTATTCTTGGGTAATGTAAAAGGGAGAAGCCACGATTGCAGGTAAAAAGTGGAGGACACTTTCTAAAGTGTCCTCCATTGATTGTTCTATTACACCTCGAGCCCAACTCACTTGCGGTGTTCACCACCGTATCAGGCCTCTCTTTCACGAGAATGGCCTCTACCTCACTCTAACGAGCCGAGTTCGAGCTCCGTCTACCCTGCCGAACAGCAGGGTATTAACTGTCCACCTGCCAAACACCATACATTACATGCAACCTCATCATACACCCCCGGAATTGGATTCAGTTGCTACCAGGCGACCTTTAAACTTATTAAACCACAGTTTGCTTCAATTGTCAAGTTTTGGTTCTGGCATCACTAATGCACTTTATTATTCTATTCAGCACTCTGAAAGCGAGAGATAGCAGATACGTTTTATATAAGGACGTCTAAGAGGGGCAAAACCTCTCTTTTA
The DNA here is from genome assembly GCA_048631695.1 of Calditrichales bacterium. GTDB lineage: Bacteria > Chloroflexota > Dehalococcoidia > Dehalococcoidales > W498 > W498. The sequence goes on along the minus strand of JAIWFK010000036.1, from coordinate 2,028 downwards.
GTCATTGCGAGTCCTTCTGTGGAAGGACGAGGCAATCCCGTCTTGAGATTGCTTCGTCGTCCTTCTGGGAAGGACTCCTCGCAATGACAAGGACAAAACGGAGAGGGGGATTAAGGAGTCGACAGAGTCGCCTCTGGCGAGGTGAGGTAGATAAGTAATCTCAAATTGACTTCACTGGTGGGCACTGGTAACATTGGTGAAATGATATCTAGGCTTTCTCTTTTCCCATTAACTGCTGAGGTGAATGACCAAGGTCATCTCATAATTGGTGGCGGTAACAGCGTAGACCTAACCGCTGAGTTTGGCACGCCGCTATATCTCTTTGATGAATTTAGCTTGCGCAGTAAGTGCGCCGAGTTCAGAGAGGAGTTTGGTCAGCGCTATGCTGATACTATAGTTATTTATGCCTGCAAAGCCTTCACAAATCGGGCTCTGGCGTTAATCCTAAGCGAGGAGGGGCTGGGGCTGGATATAGTCTCTGCTGGCGAGCTTAGTATTGCTCAGTCCGTTGGTTTCCCTTTAGATAGAGTCTACTTCCACGGTAACAATAAATCAGCCGAAGAAATCAGCCTAGCGTTGAAATGGCATATTGGTCGCATCGTGGTCGATAATGGGTATGAGCTTAAAATGTTGAGTGAGATAGCTAATGAGCAGGGCTGTATACCCGATATATTGCTGCGTCTATCCCCAGGGGTCGACCCTCATACTCACCAGTATATTACTACTGGCATTGCTGATAGTAAGTTTGGTTTTCCTTTAGTTAGTTTGGAAGAGGCGGTGACTCAAGCTATGTCAGCACCTAATCTGAATCTAGTAGGATTAGACTTCCACCTGGGCTCTCTTATCTTTGACCCTGAGCCATACCAGCAGGCTATTGAGTTTACACTTGACTTAGCTGCGGAAATGAAGCAGAAATATGGTTTTGAACTCAGGGAACTCAATATTGGCGGTGGCTTTGCTATTCAGTATACCCTGGACTCTCCGGCTCCGCCGGTATCTATTTATGCTGAGGCGATAACATCTACGATTATTAGTAAATGCCGGGAGCTAAAGCTGACATTGCCACGGCTTATTGTTGAGCCGGGAAGGGCAATAGTGGGACAGGCTGGGGTGGCGCTATATAAGGTGGGGGTGGTAAAGGACATACCTGGTATTAGGTGCTATGTTTCGGTGGATGGTGGCATGGCTGACAATATCCGCCCTGCCCTTTATGGGGCTAAATATGAGGCAGTGGTGGCTAATAAACTGCTGGCAAAGGAAGCAGGTAAGGTTACTATTGCTGGCAAGTTTTGTGAGTCTGGTGATATATTAGTGAAAGATATTAATCTGCCCCCGGTTTCCGCCGGTGATATTATAGCTATACCTAGCTGTGGCGCATATTGCTTGCCACAGGCAACTAATTATAATGCCTCACTCAAGCCGGCTGTAATTCTAGTCAAGGAAGGTAAGGCGCGCCTTATTCGGCGCCGGGAGACCTTCGACGACCTAACCAGGTGTGATGTCTAGAGATTGTTTATCAACCTCACCTCAAGGAGAGGGGGAAGGAGAGGTTTTGAAAGGGTCGACAGAGTCGCCTCTGGTGAGCTGCGCCCCTTCAAACTTCCCTTGATAAACGACCTCTTAATTTAGGCATAGGTAAAGGGGTATTTTAGGATGTGGCAGGTAATTGGGCAAGCCAGGGCGGTTTCCTTGCTCCAGCGTAGTCTGGAGAAAGGGGTTGTGGCTCATGCCTATCTTTTTGTTGGTCCGCCTCATGTGGGTAAGATGACCCTGGCTATAAATCTAGCGCAGGCGTTGAACTGCGAATCAGACAAGCCACCCTGTGGTGAGTGTGCCTCATGTCTCAAAATAGCTTCAAACAAACACGCTGATGTCCAGATTATAGGCTTAACCCAGAGTGGTGATTCAGCAGAGGCTAGGTCTCGGACAGAGATTGGCATTGACCAGATTAGACAAATGCAGCATTCAGCTAGCTTGCCCCCCTTTGAGGGCATGTATAAGGTATTTATTGTCAACGGAGCAGAGCAG
>JAIWFK010000035.1:0-7976 GCA_048631695.1 Calditrichales bacterium | reverse complement strand
TCGTATTGGGGTCAACACTGATATAGACCGCAACCATATCACCGCAGGCTGGACTGCCTTCTATCGCCTTTCCGTCAGCATTCTCAATCTTACCCACATTGCGGGGGTGGCGAAAGTGTTCCAGCACCGTTTCACTATATGGAAATTTCATCCCCTGCCCTCCTATTTTTCGTTCTCCTTACCCAGCGGGCTGATGCTTCTCAGCTCCCGTACCACCTCAGCCAGTGTCTGGACTACGGCGTCGACATCTTCTGTAGTATTGTAACGCCCGAAGGTAAAACGTATTGACCCGTGGGCTCTTTCGTGGTCACCGCCGATGCCAAAGATAACATGGCTACCCTCTAGCGAGCGGCTGAAACAGGCAGAGCCGGTGCTCACGGCAAAACCATGCATATCAAGATGCAGGGTGATAGATTCACCCTCCACAAAATGGAATGAAATATTGGCATTTTGCGGAAGCCTCTTCCAGCGGTGTCCATTGAGAGTAGTATCCGGTATCTCGGCTAGTATGCGGTCGATAATACGGTCACGCATTGCTTGTAGCTGCTCGGTTTCTTCCGGGGTAACCAGTTGTACCGCTTTAGCGAATCCCACTGCTCCGGGTATGTTTTCCAGCCCCGCCCGAAGGTCAAACTCTTGAAATCCTCCATCTACCCACTTGGCTATTCTTGTCCCTTGACGGATGTACAGTCCTCCTATGCCTTTTGGCCCGTGGATAGTATGAGCAGATACCGTGATTAAATCCACAGGTACCCTTCTGGCATCGAGGGTAATCCTGGGAAAGGTATGAGTGGCGTCGGTGTGAAAAAGTACCTCCTTCTCATGGCAGATGCGACCGATATTTTCAATATCCTGAATGGTGCCAATCTCCTGGTTGGCATGCTGGATGGAAACCAGAATGGTTTCGTTTGTAATGGAATCTCTAAGCTTGTCAAGATTCATAAAACCATCGCTATCTACATCCAGATATGTCACCTGGAAGCCCTGCTTCTCCAGGGCTTTGGCACTATTAAGTACAGGGAAATCCTCGATTTTGGAGACAATTATATGTTTCCCTTTTTTCTTGCCGAGAGCCAGCGCCACTCCCTTCAGGGCAATGTTTGAGGATTCGGTACTTCCCGAGGTGAAAATAAACTCTTCCGGTGCTGCTCCCAGAGCCAAAGCAAGGGCTTCACGGACCCCTTCCAGCGTCTCCCTGGCCTCTATACCCTGGGAGTAGGCAAACTCCGAGGTGGCAACGGCGTACTTATCGAAGAGGTACGGTTTCATTGCCTCCAGTACACGTTCGTCCAAACGGGTGGCTGCTGAATTGTCCAGATATACCTGTCGTCTGTCTAACATATCTCCCTCCTGTTATATGAAGAGGGTCACGCTTGATTCTCTAGCCTCATTTATGTAGGTGCCGACCGCGCAATATTCCGAAATCAAATCATCACGCAGGTCTTCTTTCTTTATCCCCATTATTTCCATGGTCATGTCGCAGGCAAGGATTTTGCCTCCAAGCTCCTTGAAATCCTGTAGCAGCCTCTCCAAAGATGCCACGCCAGCCTTTTTCATCTTCCGTTTCACCATCCACTTGCCAAGCCCCAGCATGTTCATCTTGGAGAGAGGCCCCTTATCAAGGCCTCCTTTCTTAAGGCGTTGAAGCCCCCAGAAGGTAAAGTAAAGTGATGCTTCCATCCCCATGGCCAGTGCCCCATTGGCTATAATAAGGGCACTGTAAACCTTGTCCATATCACCGCTGTGAACTATTATGGTTGCCTTATCAGCCATAGTTACTTCCTCCTTCTACCTGCGTATTTTTATCTTCCAGACCCCATCTTTTTCCTGAATGTCTATAAGTTCCAGCCCTAGAGCCTTGATGGCCATTGGTATCTCTTTTTTAGAAGAAGGATGCGTTCCGATAACTTCCACTATGTCACCTGGCGTCGCTTTCCGCAACGCCTTACGGGTCTCTGTTAGGGGTACCGGGCATGTTTCCCCTGTGCAATCCACCTTTATCTCAGACAATTCTCACCACCTCTATGCAGGTTTAATTGTACTATTATACTATATTCTTGGTTTATTACTCACATTGTTACAATCTTAACCTTTTATCTCGCAAGATAATTGTACGTGGGAAATAACCATCTGTATATGACTTATGTCACATTTCAGTAATGAAGCTAAATATATGTCATCCGGGCAGGGAAGGAAGCTGAATCTGCGGATTGAACAATGCTCTAGTGTGTACTGTCACCTGCTCCCAGCCGCAATTGGTTATCGCCTCTTGATGTCCTTAGCCAACTTTTATCTTAAGCAATTGCTCTGCCCCTGAGGGCGGGGAAGGATGCAATTGCTTCCTCTGATATAACAAAAGTCCCTTTGTGAAGCACCCAACAAAACGCTAGATAATTACTTCAGGCCACATTCATGCTAAGTTGACGATTCCAAAGAGATTTTCTGTGATATAATGGAGCAAACTACAATAATCGCGTTTTTTAGCCAATCAATCTGGTGGCTATGGGTCATATTCGAACGCGTTTCTGGAGACAGCTCATGACAAGTACATTTGGAGTATCCGAAGACTACGAGTTCATCGCTGAATTCTACGATACGGTATATGAAAGAATCCGCAGCAACGATATTGATTTCTTCATGCAGTATTCCAAACTGACAAGCGGCAGAACTCTTGAGTTGGGATGTGGTACCGGTCGTGTTCTTGTGCCAACTGCCGTTTCCGGTTGCAACATTACCGGAATAGACCTCTCAGCCTGCATGCTAGCGAAATGTCAAGAAAAGCTGAACGAACAGCCCAAGGATGTTCAGACTAGAGTGAGGCTTATTCAGGTAAACATGGCCAGTTTTGTGACTGGTGAGCAGTATTCCCTGGTGTCAATACCATTCAGGGCTTTTCAACATCTTATTTCGGTGGAGCAACAACAGTCTTGCCTCGAATGCGTTCATCAGCAACTGATTCCAAGTGGGCTCTTAATTCTGGATCTTTTCAATCCGTTTCCTCCCAGATTAGTGGATGATAAAAAGTATAGAGTAGAGATGGAAGACTTTCCTGAAACACGGTTACGCGACGGCAGAACCTTGAGACGGACCAATAGAACTACGGCTTTCCACAGAAACCTGCAATACAATGAAATAGAAATTATTTACTACGTATCTCATCTCGATGGAAGAAAGGAAAGGCTTGTACAGGCATTCCCTATGAGGTATTTCTTCAGATATGAAATAGAGCATCTACTGAATCTCTGTGGGTTTATAGTCGTTGATCTCTTCGGGGATTTTGACAAATCAGCTTTCTCTGATGGCTCCCCTGAGATGATATTTGTGGCGAAGAAGAGATGACGATCATGCGGAGACGCCGGAGCTTAGCTTAGATTAGAAACCTTGTGAGGGTTAGCTCAACAAATTGAGTCATTGTCGTATCTATCTACTTTGGCAGTAAAGTCTTCATAGCTGGAGCAGAATTCCAGCAATACACAATTAGTACATCTTGGGCGTTGAGCCTTACATACTCTTCTCCCGTGCTCTATCATCAGTACATGAAATTGATATATGTCATTAGGTGGCACGAGACTTTCGAGCAACTTATGGGCTTGTTCTACCGATGCCTTCAGATGTATCAACCCTAGCCTTTTTGCCACGCGGAAAACGTGTGTATCCACGGGTAACGCCGGTCTGCCTAAAGAGAAAAGCAACACACAGTTGGCAGTTTTGTTGCCCACTCCCGGCAACTGCTTCAGCCATTCTCTAGCCTCGGTTAGCGAAAGTTGATTCAGGAAGCTAAGCTCAATTTTACCTCGCTTGCTCTGTATTTTGCTTAGTGCTCCCTTGATGCGATTCGCTTTGATGTCTCCCAATCCCCCGACCCTAATCGAATTGGCAATATCATCCACGCTAGCAGCAGCTGCATCTTCTAAGCTACAAAAAGAAGCTAGGAAAGACTCAAAGGCCCGTCTGGAGTTTACGTCCGATGTATTTTGAGAAATAATCGTCTGAATAAGCACCGATAGGGGGCTACTTGATAATTGCCACTTACGTCTACCATACTCGCAAATCAGCAAGTCAAGGATTGGCTTAATGTTTACTTTGTCCATTCAAGGATATTATAGACGAATACCTTCCGAGGTTGAAGGCTTGACTAATATTAGTTTAATAGTAGAGTATAAGGCATTAACTGGAATGGCGACAGTTTACAAAAATATATGAGCTTAAGAATACTCGGCTATTAACACATACTCCTTTTATGAGTTATAATAATAGGGAATTCCCTATTTTATCGTGATGAGGAGAAAAACTGGGTGAGTAATCACCTAAGTATAGTGAGAAGCTAACGAAATGGGCAGGATTATTGCAGTAGCCCAACATAAAGGTGGTACAGGAAAGACTACCACCTGTATAAACTTAGGGGCGAGCCTTTGTGATATGGGGAAGACAGTTCTCCTAATCGACCTTGACCCTCAGGCTTCTCTCACTCTTAGCTTAGGCATCAACCCGTTGGAGGTTGAAAAATCTATACACGACATTTTAATGGACCCCGATGTAGGTATAAAGGATGTTATACAAAGAAGAATCCTCAACTTATTTATCGTTCCCTCACACATTGACCTTGTCATGGTGGATATGGAGCTGGCAGGAAAGATAGGGCGTGAGAAAGCTCTGAGCAAGAAATTGGGTCCGGTAAAGAATGACTTTGACTTCATCTTTATCGACTGCCCGCCAACATTGGGTATACTTACCGTCAATGCGTTAGTAGCTGCTGAAAGTGTCATTGTGCCTATGCAGTGCGAGCCTCTCACCTTTTATGGCATAAAGAACCTTATGCAGATAATTAACCTAGTTAAGGAGGAGATGAACGCTGAGCTTAAAATAGAGGGTGTTCTCAGGACAATGTTAGACAGGAGGACAAAGGTAGGCAGGGAGGTTTCTGATAGCCTAAAAGAGACCTTTGGTGACCTTGTCTTCGATACAACCATATATAAGCATATAAAGTTTGCTGAGGGACCAGTTCACGAGGCTCCAATAAGCTTTTATGCCTCTAGGTCTCCAGGAGCTGAGGAATATCGGAATTTAGCAAAGGAATTACTTATTCATGAAGCAGGAAACTCATAAAAGAAGAATCGCCGATATGGATGTGTTAAAAGACATCAAGGGATTGTTATTGACGGCTAAACAGGGACAGAACTCCGTACAAACTGAGCTGATAGAGGAAACTGAATTAAAACTTGAAATAGCCCGATATAAGGAGGAGATTCAGAATTATAGGCTGCTTATTGGAAAGCAACAGGAGGAGCTGGAAAGGTTACGAAAAGAGAACGAAGAAATTGCGTCTAATTCGAATTCGCTTAGCCATGTTAAAGAAGAGATACCCGTGTCCTCTAACTCGTCAGTGGAAGGTTTAAAGCTGGAGATCGCTCAGTTGGAGGCAAGAAAATGTGAATTGTCTTCGACTCTATCTGAAGTAGAAGTATCGCTTCAGCTTGGATTAAAAGATTTATTGAAGCGAATAGCGAGGGTCTATGAGGAGATTGGTGAGGGGGAAATAGTACTTGAATTTAGAAAAGCGGCGGATAGCCTCCAAGCCACTGATAATTTCGCTTACTTTCTGCGAAAGCTTCTTAAGGAATAGTAAGTAATCAGAACGTTATATCCGTAGAAAGCGTATATGGACTTGTATAATATGAGATAGCTGTATGCCACATTACCGATTATTCTAATTACTCAGATAGCATTGAAACGTTCGGGTTAATCTTCGGCAATAGTTAGCTTGGGGGAAGTCTATTATAACAAATATAAACTGTATGTTCGGTTGAAAGCGCGGATATGAATTGCGGGGCTTTTCTCGAAGGGTTTTTAGATATTCGCTCTTCTTAGCAGGATACCTTTGGCAAAAGTAACCTTTACCCGGTTTTGAAATTTTAATAACTTTCTTTGTAATGTTGATGTGCTGAAGATGTAAAAATGGCAGCGGAGGGATTTGAACCCACGACCAAAGGCTTATGAGTCCTCTGCTCTACCACTGAGCTACGCTGCCACTCAATTTATATACCACAGGCGAAATTAAACTGTCAACTAGCTTACTAGCCAAACTATCTCATAATTATTGTTACCGAATGTGGTACCGTTGCCTCAAAAAAAGTATTAAGCAAAGGAGCGCAGAGGAATATTCCTCTGCGCTCCCCTTACTAATGTCTATTCTTCTGCTTTTTTAAGGCATTCTATTACTTAGCAAATCTCCCATTCGTCACTCGCGGCGGGGGCGCGGCAGATATGATGGCAAGACGGTTAAGCATTAGCAATTAAAGAGATGTTCATTTTGAGTAAAATAGGAACATCGTCCGCGCCCCCTGCTAATATCTATTCTTCTACTTTTTCAAGAAATTCTATTACTTAGTACATCTCTCATTTGCCACTCATCAGAGAAGCACAGAGAAATGTGATGCCTACCTCCTTAGTAGGTTCTTTTCAGCGCATTTTACTGGTAAAACTCTCAGCCGCAGGGCGCAGCGGATATTGGCTACGCCCTACCTAGCGCTATTAATATCTCTTCTTCTACCATCCCTCTGGCTTTGGAAGCCAAGCTGGACTCAGCCGTTCACCAAGTGCATAATCCTTCCATTCCCAGCCAGTCTTGACCGTCTTACCGTCAAATCTGCCACTCTCTATGGCAGCCGTAATCTGGGCTATGGCATTGGCGAACGGACCGTTAGGTGGATACTCACAGCCAGTGGCCACAATAAACCCGCCACCTTTCTTGTGAACATTTAGCAACCGTACAGTCTCATTATACATCTCCCTTGGCGTGCCGAGATAGGCAAAAGTAGACGGCACTACATAACCGAATATAGTAAACTTTTCACCCCATTTCTCTTGGAATGTCTTATCCGGGTCATCGGCCGCTTCGCAATCGTCGGGGACATAAGAAAAGCTGAACGGATTTGTCGGTCCGTGCTTTACGCAATTAGCTATCTCCTCAGCGTAGACACCATTGCCACAATTGTGAATACCTACCCGGGTGATACCCGGATGGTTTCGAATCGTCTCAGCCATTTTAGCAAGCCATGGGGCTTCTGCCTCATTCCACGTCTTCTTGCTGCAAATCACATTCCCGCTGAAAAGGGTTATCATATAGAGGACGGCACAACCCGAGTCACATATCGCCTTAACCTGCTCAACCAACTCATCGGTAACAATGTCCAGTGCCACCTTTGTCTTCTCTGGGTTTTTCCTGATATCGACAAACAGCCTCTCAACACCCCTCATCGTACCCAGGACGCCCAGGGGACCATATATAACTGGTGTCACTGGTTTCTTGTTGCCAAAGCTATCCACTCCTGCCTGGAAGTAGTTGCTCAGGTAAGCGGCCAGGTCTTGTATGTACCTGGTTCTAAACCCTACTTGCCTGGGATCAAAAGCTTCCAGCCTTGTGTAGTCATCTGGGGATGTAAGAAGCGGTTTATCGTAATTGGCACGAGCGGCATCATGCTCGGGGTAAAGAATCTCCTGTCTCCTGTCACCAATATGGAAAACATCGCAGTCTATGGATAAATCAATCAGCGGTACTATAACATCATGCCCAACTACTTCCGAGGTAGCGATGAAAGACTGAAACGCCAAATAGGCATCCCTGGAGAAATCAGGGTTAGAAAGTCCCGTCATTCGGCAGCAACAATTGGCCATTACCGGCACTGCTGGATTCCTGTCCGTTTCTTTGTGGTCCAAAGTGCCCAAGATTCTTTCCAGTGATGTCAACTCTTCTTCAGGCGCCCAATAAGCTACTTTAGGCATAGTAAACCTCCTTTTTTTTATTTAAATGTTCCTTTGCTCACATGAATCTAACCCTACTTAATAATCTCCATACTTCAGGCGTCCAGTACCTTAAGCTCTACAGCCTATCCTTTTTCCGTACGCAGTTTCCTCAGGTGGTCAATCATCTTGACCGCTTCATCAACGGCGTTGGCTGCGCTTGAAGCATATCCATC
>JAIWFK010000034.1:0-8218 GCA_048631695.1 Calditrichales bacterium | reverse complement strand
GGGAAACCCCTTATCAAGCTCTCTGACCTCAACTGGGGTAGTGCCCACTTCCAGTCAGAGATGGCCAAGATAATTATTGAGGAGGGGTATGGCTATCCGGTGGAGCTTGTTCCGGGATCAACTATACCGCTGTTCCAGGGACTACGCACCGGTGACCTTGACGTGTTTATAGAGGGCTGGCTACAAAACCAGCAGGAGGCTGTTGATACGGCTCTCGCCGCCGGAGAGATAGTCATGCTGGGTATTTTGAACAACGACAACTGGCAGAGCGGGTTTATTGTGCCCACCTATGTCATCAAAGGGGACGCAGCCCGCGGTATTGAGCCAATGGCGCCGGACCTGAAGAGCGTCTTCGACCTTGACCAGCCGGAATATAAGGAGCTGTTCAATAACCCTGAGAACCCAAGCAAGGGCTTAATCCTGAATGGTCCGGTTGGCTGGGAATGCGAGATAGTCCTTATAGAGCAGGTGGTAACCTATGGACTTGACGACGACTATGACCTGATGAACGCTGGTAGCCCGGAAGGCCTCTTTGCTTCCCTAGAGGGTGCTTATAACAAGGGTGAGCCGTGGATAGGTTATTTGTGGGGCCCCACCTGGATCGCCGGTGCACTCGACCTGACACTGCTGGAAGAGCCTGCCTATGACGAAGAGGTGTGGAATAAGGACCACGGCTGTGGCTGGCCATCCGTTGACCTTTTCATAGCAGGGCATAAGGACTTCCCGGACAAGGCACCAGACGTGGCTGATATGTTCCGTAAGTGGAAGCTGGATACACCGACCCTCAATGAGGTTCTTGCCCATATGCTGGAGACGGGGGGTGAGCCGGATGATGCTGCCGTGTGGTTCCTCAAGAACCGAGAGGCAATTTGGACCGAGTTCGTGCCAGCAGATGTGGCTGCCAAGGTCAAGACGGCTATCGCCGATATGTAGCTGGCAAAATGCTACTGGCCGAAATCTAATACGTTAAGAGAGGTATCCTAATAGCCACTCCTCCCACCCTTAGCATTGATTTCCGATGTCTGAAGAGGAGGGAGGGGTGGTTTTAGGTGAGTGAGAAGATATGCTTGATTTTCCCGAGCTATATTTTCCTTTAGGTGACTGGATAAACGTTGTCGTCGATTGGCTGACTCTCAATCTGGCACCATTCTTCGATTTTATTACGGTAGCCATTAGATGGCCACTGGTACAGATTGAACGCCTGCTGTGGTGGTTGCCATGGTGGGCGTTGATTATTATTATTGTCGGAGTGGCTTGGAGATTTGCCGGTCGCTGGATTGCTCTTTTCAGCCTTATCGGTATGCTGTTCATCGGTGCTATGGGAGTTTGGGATGAAACAATGACCACCCTGGCTATAATTGTTACCTCTGTAGCAGTATCCGTACTTATTGGCATCCCCCTTGGAATCCTTAACGCTAAGAACGACCGTGTTGAGGCAACGATGCGCCCCTTCTTAGACGGTATGCAGACCATGCCCAGTTTCGTGTACCTCATCCCAGCAGTATTCTTTTTTGGACTGGGCACGGTACCAGCCGTCGTGGCTACAGTTATCTACGCTGTCCCTCCCTGTATTCGACTTACCAACCTCGGTATCCGACAGGTAGCCGCTGAGGTGATTGAGGCAGGTAAGGCCTTTGGCAGCAATCAATGGCAGCTCCTGTTCAAGATACAGTTGCCTCTTGCCCGCCCTACCATCATGGCTGGAGTTAACCAGACCATCATGCTGGCGCTGGCTATGGTAGTAATAGCTTCAATGATTGGGGCTGCCGGGCTCGGCCTTGAGGTGCTGAGAGGTATTCAACGGCTTGACGTGGGGCGCGGTTTTATAGCTGGCTTGGCCATTGTCATCGTAGCTATCATAATTGATCGCATCAGCCAGTCGCTGGGCAAAGTGCGCACAACAAGCCACCACAAGAGCAAGTAGCCATACAGAACTATCCGTGGCGTGGGCTAGTGGTTTTTGTAAATATAGAAGAAAGTGCTGGCTATTTTTGGTTGAATTTAATGTAGTACAGATGGTTATAGAGTAGCGCTAAGCAATATCTTGGTTAGTGTAACCGTGTACACGGAAATTGGAAAGCGGTAAGCAAGCAGGGATAGTCTCATCCTTTAAGGTAACGATTTGGCTTTTTATTAAATTGCATTGTTAACTTGGTAGAGCGAATCTTATATTAGGCATAATTGCTAGTTTAGCCTTCAGTATCTCAATATAAACAAGATGTTTCGAATCCAACTCATGGGGATTCCATAGGAAATTAAGGAGTCCTTTTTACTTATTAATTACCTTGCCAGGCCAGCTATGGAATGCATTTGAAATGTTTGCTATGATGTATTAAGTATTACGTACTCAGCGTGATAAAGTGATAGTCAAGGGCCACGGAAGTGATAATCAGTTTCGTAGCTAATTGACTACTTTGTGCTGAGGAGGATAGATGAATGACTATAGCCCGGCAAATAACTGACTATGCTGGTTCCCTGTTTGATGTTGTTGGTATCAGTCAACTATCCAGTGGCGAAAGCCTGCTGATTCTGGGACTGGAGTCAACCACAGAACGTAACCTTGACGAATTCGGACGATTGAATGGTGGTTTTCATCTATATGGTTTTGAAAAATATGTTGAGTCTAAGTTAGAGTCACTGCTCAATTATATCCGGGACAAGGATTTCTCCGCTGAATCAATTGGACGATATGGATATCCCCTCGGCGGAGAGATTAATTTAAAAGAGGAAGCCATCCGGGTTGGACTGGGAAAGCGGGGTAAGAACACCATAGTATTGCACCCCAAATATGGGACTCGCCTTCGCTTTATAGCTATAAGGACGGATGCCCCGCTGGAGACACCTATAAACTCAGCTTTAGCCGAGGAGGAGAACTTATTTTGTAGTGGGTGTTCAATATGTATTGATACCTGCCCTGTCAAAGCCCTTAAACCCTATACTATGCCTGACCCCTCAGTGTGTCTTTCTAATAGTGCCATCATGACCGAAGAGGGGGGACGGCTTATTCCTTGTGATATATGTATTAATCAGTGCCCAGTGGGGGAAAATAATACAACTTAAGGATTAAGAATTGAAATTATTGGCCATTGTCGGCAGCCCGAGGCTGAAGGGTAACACCAATTACCTGGTAGATATGGCTCTTGAAGAAGCCGAAAAGCTGGGAGTACAAACTGAGAAGATTATCCTCAGCCAGTATGAGGTAAACCCCTGCCTCGGGCATGCGGACTGTGCTTCCTTCAAATCTTGCCTGCAAAAAGACGACGCCAGCTGGATTCTGGACAGGTTCTGCGAGGCGGACGGGGTTATTCTGGCAACCCCGGTTTACTGGTACAATGTTTCAGCCCAGATGAAAGCCTTCATCGACCGAAACTACTTCCTCTATAAACATGACCGGAAATACCGGGCAAGGGTGGTGGGTATCATCGTGGTGGCTGAGATGGAGGCGATTGAGGATACCCTGTACACCTTGAAGCAATTCATCAACTGGTCCTTCGATGTCAAGGAGGATAGGATATTCATCGCCAGTGGCTATGCTCTCCGACCGGGAGAGGTCAAGAATAATCTTCCCCTGGTAGAAGAGGCACGAAAGGTGGGCAGGCAAATGGTGGAAAGCTTGAAAGAAGGAAGGTAAGGAAGGTATCTCCACTGTCAATTTCATGGCTTTAACAATTTCGTGTTGTAAGTTTATTATCCGCCAGTTCGAATCTAACCAAGGTTACTAATTGTTGATTTTAAAAGTTATCCTTTCATCCTTGTAATTACAGCTAAGTTGTAAATTCAGCCTCCTTTGCTCTTTCTTGTTCAATGTCACTAATTCTCCCATGGTGACAAAATCATAGAACATTAACAGAACCAGTACATCAACTTGACAGCACCTCTCATTAGCGGGTATGCTACTTAGAGGTGTTTCCATGATACACCTTTTTTTATTTACTAGCAGCATGGATGAGCGAAACTTAAGTAAAGGTTATTTATGGCTGGAATAGCTGGGGTTCAAGAAGGTGATAGCCATACTCTAGACACCATGCTAGTAAGCCTTCGGCACCGAGGCTCCTATGAGACTTGGGCAAGCCCTACAGAACACACTATAATAGGTTGCTGTAAGCTAGAAACAGAGAGTAGGCAGCAACGTCAATTAAATAGCCAAGCGAATGGTAAATTTGCTATCCTCGATGGTCACCTCTATAATGCCCCTTCCCGTGGACTCACTGATGCCGACCTCGTGCTCTCCTTGTATGAGGAATTTGGGGTTCAGTTTGCAGAAAGGCTCGACGGGGATTTTTCCTGTGCCGTACTAGACTCAGGGGAGATAGTTCTGGCTCGGGACTCACTGGGCGTAAAACCCCTGTACTATGGTTACAAAGATGGCGAATTCTATTTTGCTTCAGAGGCAAAGGCACTCACCGAGGTAGCTCAGCAGATTAAAGAATTTCCACCCGGGCATATTTATACTCCTAGGCTTGGGTTTCAAAGATTTACGCCGGAGGTAAAGACCCCAGATTTTGAGACTGAGGAAGAGGCGAAGAAAATCCTTATCAATTTGTTTACCGAAGCTCTAGAGAAAAGGATGAAAGATAACGCGCCTGGGGGAGTAATATTTAGTGGGGGATTGGATAGCAGTATAATAACCTGCCTGGCTAAAGAAATTCAACCGAATATTGAGGCTTTTACAGTAACCGTAGACGGAGGAGAAGACCTTCCTCTTGCTCAAGATTTAGCTCGCTACTTAGGCATTAAACATTATGTATATACCTATGGTGAAAAGGAAATAAGGCAAGCATTACCTGAGGCTATCTATTATTTAGAGTCTTTTGAAGAGGATTGTGTACGCGGAGCGGTAGCTCATTTCTTTGCCTCGAAGCTTGCTTCACAATATACAGGCTGTGTTTTAAGTGGAGAGGGAGCGGATGAGTTTCTTGCCGGATATGAAGAGCAAATGAGAGTGGCAAAAGGTGAAGATGAGCTTACCAAGCTCATAGATAGATTAATTGCTGTAGCACATAATACCGGATTACAAAGACTTGATAGGCTAATGGCCTCTCATTCCTTAGAATTCCGGGCAGCTTTTTTGGACCAAAAAGTCGCCGATTTCTGTAGGAAGCTTCCCACGAATTGGAAGGTTCACGGACCGGAGCGAAAAGGGAAGTGGATTTTAAGGGAAGCCTTTGCTGACCGTCTTCCTCAACATATTGTCTTTCAAACCAAGCGTCCCTTTGGTTCAGGGGCAGGCTCTACCAAGCTGTTAGGGGTCATTGCTGATAAGGAAATCACCGATGAAGAGTTTATGAAAAATCGCTACACGGAAGATGGCTTTAATCTTCACTCTAAAGAAGAACTGCTTTATTACCGTATCTTTAAGGAAAAATTCAAGCACCCTTCACTGCCTCAACTAGTAGCAGTGTGGGACCCTTTCAAGCCGGATTTCTAGGATATAATCTGACTCCTACCTTTCCCCACTGCGGTAAGGAGTAAGCACAGATGTTGGAAGCCTGGGAATATGTAGTTGCACATCCAGAAAAGCTGGCCGGGTGGACTCTTGACCACCTTCAGATAACTTTTGTTGCCGTTGGAATAGCCGTCGTTCTCGGTGTAGCTTTGGGGGTCTATATCACCGGTAAAGGTAGGGAGCATATAGCCGATACTGTGCTCTACCTGGCGGAGATAATGATGACCGTTCCCAGTCTAGCCCTCTTTGGCCTGTTGATGGTCATTCTTGGTAGTATGGGATTGAGAACTATTGGTTTCCTTCCTGCCATCATTGCCCTGATTATCTACGCTCAGTTACCTATACTGCGCAATACCTATACCGCAATTAAGGGGGTTGACCCAGCCATGATTGAAGCTGGGAAGGGGATGGGAATGAGTGAAAGACAACTTCTCTTCAGGGTTAAGCTCCCCCTGGCTGTTCCCGTTATTATGGCTGGCCTGAGAAATGCCATCGTATTAACCATCGCCATTGCCACGATTGCTGCTTTGATTGGTGCCGGAGGGCTTGGAGTCCCTATATTCCGGGGCTTAAGAAACGCTCGGATGGATTTAATCATTGTGGGTGGAGTATCTGTGGCTATTCTAGGCCTGCTGACCGATGCTCTCCTGTCTCGGGTGGAGCGGTGGATAACCCCCAAGGGGTTGAAAGTGAGGTGAGACCGTGATAAAGCTGGATACGGTGACCAAGGTCTATCCTGATGGGACGGAAGCGGTAAAAGAGATGAGCTTTGAGGTCGACAAAGGCGAGTTGTGTGTATTGTTAGGCACCTCAGGATGTGGTAAGACCACTACCATGAAAATGATAAACCTCCTTATCCCTATTACCGAAGGCAAGATATATATTGATGGGGTGGACAATACCCAGATGGATGAGAATGAGCTGCGAAGGAATATAGGCTATGCCATTCAGGAGATAGGGCTCTTCCCTCATATGACGGTGAGGCAGAATATAGAGACAGTTCCGGTGCTAAAAGGCTGGACAAAAGCCGAGCGGAGTAAGAGAGCCGAAGAACTCCTGGAACTGGTGGGAATGGATTCCGGCGAGTTCATAGATAAGTATCCCAGCGAGCTCTCCGGTGGTCAGTGCCAGCGAGTGGGTGTAGCCCGAGCTTTAGGAGCTGACCCCTCAATATTACTAATGGATGAGCCTTTTGGAGCCATCGACCCCATAACTAGGGTCAGATTGCAGGATGAATTCTTAAAAATACAGCGGGAGATAAAAAAGACCATTATATTTGTGACCCATGATATTTATGAAGCGATTAAGATGGGGGATAAGATAGCCTTAATGAATGAAGGGCGTTTGGTGCAATATGACACACCGGCCAACTTACTTTATAAACCCAAGAACGAGTTTGTAGAGAATTTCGTTGGTGCCGACCGAGCCCTCAAAGGATTGCAATTGATACGGGTGAAAGAGATTATGAGTAGTTCCCCACCCACAGTAAAAGCAGATGAGAAGGCAGAAGCGGCCAAGGGGCGGATGGAGCGAGAGGGAATAGATTGGCTGGTGGTAGTTAACGATGATGGGAAGTTCCTGGGGTGGGTTGACCAGGCAGACTTAGAAAAGGGGGAGGTAGTGAGGGAAATTATGAAACCCCCAGGCGCAGCCGCCACAGTAGATACAGTCCTAAACGAAGCTCTCTCCCTCATGTTGAGTAGCAAGCTAAATACCCTGGCTATAGTCGACGGGGATAACAGATTGCGAGGAGTGTTGAGCTTCGACGCTATCCAGAAGGCGTTAAGTGAGATTGCCCAAAGGAGAGAATTCGAATGAGGCGTCAGGTTATCCTGATTATTCTTTTAACGACCTGTATAGGACTTACCGTCTGGATTACCAACATGGGTAAGATAGGGGTCATGGAACCCTTCACCTATGGGGTGATGTTGAAGGAAACCCAGCGTCATCTCTGGATGGTGCTCATAGCGGAAGCCATAGTCATTCTTATCGGTGTGCCTTTAGGAATCTTGGTAACTCGCCCCGGTTTAAAAAACCTGGCTACTCCTGTGGTCGGTGGAGCCAGCGCAGCGCAGAGCATCCCCAGCCTGGCTATAGTAGCCATTATGGTTCCCCTTCTGGGTATGGGATTTTGGCCAGCGATTGTAGCCTTATCTATTTGGGGACTGCTTCCCATCTTGCGCAATTCCTATGCCGCTATAAATAATATCAACCCGGCAATTGTTGAAGCTGCCAGGGGGATGGGAATGACTAAGGGGCAGATTGCTCGGAGGATAGAGCTACCCTTGGCCGTGCCGGTAATAATGGCCGGTATCAGAGTCTCCACGATTGTAGTGGTGGGGACGGCAACCTTGGCTGCCCTCATCGGCGCCGGGGGGTTAGGTAGAATTATACTGGCTGGCGTGTTCTGCGGAGAGCCGTTGATTACCCTGCAAGGAGCGGCACCTACCGCAGCTTTGGCCATTACCTTGGGCTTCATCCTGGAACGTTTAGAAGGCTGGATGACCCCGCGAGGTCTTAGGGTTAAGGCTGAAATGTCTTGAGAGGAGGTGAGAGATATGAGATGAAAGGCGATAAATTTAAGCTTAAAGGCGTAAAGCAGTAACCTTGAATTCTTTAAGGAGGTAAGAAGATGCGTAAACTAACCACAGTTGTCTTGGCAATAGTTTTGACCCTGGCCCTGGTTCTTCCAGGAGTGGGGTGTGCACCAGGTGAGAAGGTAGTAACCGTCGGCAACAAAAACTTTACCGAGCAGTACATTATTGGTGAGAT
>JAIWFK010000033.1:0-8298 GCA_048631695.1 Calditrichales bacterium | reverse complement strand
CAAAGGCAGCATGAAAATCTACACGAGGAACGGTCTCTCGGGTTAGTTCTACCAGCTCATCAAGTTTAGCTCCAGCCTGAGCTGCCCTAGCCGCCTTCATAACTATAAATCCCTGTGCCATAGTAGCCCACTGTGAATCAACTACTTGTACTCGACACTTCCTCTTCATCAAACCGATACTTTGTAGCGCCACATCATAGGTGCCACTAAGTTTGGAACTAAGAATAATAGCCAGAATTTCGTCTGTCTCTTGGGACAGCTTGTCATATGCATCAGCAAAGCTCTGAGGCGATGGCACTGAAGTAACTGGTAGGGTCTGGCTGCATTTTAGCTTTTCGTAGAACTGCTCAGCAGTCAGGTCAATGCCATCACGGTAGACCTCAGTGCCAAAACGAACATTTAGTGGAACTACTGTAATCCCTAGCTCTTCGGCTACTTCGGGTGGCAAGTCAGAGACACTATCAGTAACAATCTTGACCGTCATCAACTACTTGTTTTCTGCCTCCAGAATAGATACCGCCATGGCACCAGGTCCGGCATATGTTCCCACCACCGGGCTGATTGTTGACCTGTAGATACGCTCTTTAGGGAATAACGAACTGAGGCGCTCAACCAGCCTATCAGCGTCATCAGGGGTAGTAGCATGCTCCACCGCCAGCTCCTCAATATGGGAGAAGCTAGCTACGGAATTATACAGGTGATCCATACCGGCCGCTCTAGAGCGAACCCTGGTTAAAGGAGACATTTCGCCATCTTTCACCGTAAGTATTGGCTTTATTGATAACATTGCACCCATCAACCCCTGTGCCTTACCGATGCGCCCTCCCTTGGCTAGGTATTTAAGGGTATCAAAAAAGGCAATAAGGTGCGACCGAGACCTAGCCCTGCGTACTAAATCAGCAACCTTATCCAGATTTGCCCCAGCCTGGATTGCCTTGGCAGCAGAAATAACTATCAGCCCCAGAGCCATTGCTACCGTTAACGAGTCAATCACTTCAATACGGCACTCCTTCTCCACCATACCCTTAGCGTTTAGGGCTGATTCATAGGTGCCACTAAGCTTAGAGGATAGAGTAATAACTAGAATTTCATCAGTTTCCCTAGCCAGCTTATTGTAGATATCAACGAAATCACCGGGAGGGGGCTGCGTGGTCTTAGGCCAGTTAGCATCATGAGTCAACTTATAATAGAATTCATCTGTGGTCATAGTAACCCGGTCAAGAAAGGATTCCTTGCCAAAAGTTACTGTTAGTGGCACAACGGTAATTCCCAGTCCCTCGGCTATATCACTAGTAATGTCGGACAGGCTATCGGTTACAATCTTGACTGTCATAGTAAAAATCCTCCTTACTATTCTATAGAGACAATATAATTATAGTGAGGCTGACCACCTCGAACTACATCAACCTGAAGTTGGGGGTGCTGCTCACAAATACTGGCGCTAACCTGCTCCGCCTCAGGTAGCTCAGTATCCGCTCCGTAGTAGATGGTAATTATTTCAGCTTTCTTTAAATCTAGCTTAGCCAGCATCTTATTGAGGACATCAGCAGTATTATTACCTACCGCTAGCAGCTCTCCATCCAGAAGGCCGATAGCCTGGTTCTTCTTAATGGTCAGACCATCTAGCTGAGTTGAGCGCACAGCTCGGGTAATTTCAATAGACTTTATCGCTGATTTTGCCTCTGTCATAAGCTGGGCGTTTATTTCCAGGTCAGCCTCATAGTCAAAAGCTAAAAGGGCAGCCACTCCCTGTGGGGTTGTTTCCGTAGGTACTACCTTAACAGCTTTGGTAGTCAAAGACTGCACTTGCTCAGCAGCCATCACAATATTTTTATTATTGGGCAAAATAATAACCTTGTCTGAAACTACTAACTCTACAGCCTGAAGCAGGTCCTTAGTGCTGGGGTTCATTGTCTGTCCACCAGGGACAATAGCCGCCGACCCTAAGCTGGTAAAAATATCACTAAGCCCATCACCCGAGACAACGGCAACTACGGCTACATCAACCGCTGGCATCTTTTCTCTCTGTAGCTTCAAAAAGTCCTGGTGCTGCTCATCCATATTCCGAATTGATACCTGATGCATTGTGCCTAACGAGACGGCATAGTGGATAATACTACCCGGGTCTAGGGTATGGATATGAACCCTAACCGCAGATTCATCACCGACTACAATCAAACATTGCCCCTTCTTCTCCAACCTTATTTTGATCTTATCTAGGTTAAGCTTTCTTCCCTTAACTAGAAATTCAGTGCAATATCCGTAGGGCACCTCATCAACTGTTACCATTTGTGGTAACCTGGTAACTAGAGGTATGTTACTGGCAATCATCTGCGGTTTGCGGAACTGCATTTCCTCTACCTCGCCCCTAAGGTAACGGAGTGCTCCCTCCAGAATGGTATATAGACCTTGCCCACCAGCATCCACTACACCGGCCTCCCTCAACACTGCCAGGAGACTGGGGGTATTAGCCACCGATTCATTGGCGGCACTAACCGTAGCCTCCATAACTGACAAGAGGTCATCACTACCGCTAGAAGCTTGTGCCTCAGCAGCCGCTGCTGCTTCTCTAACCACAGTAAGAATAGTTCCTTCCACAGGGTTGCTTAACCCCTTATAAGCCATCGTGGATGCCTGTAGTAAAGCATCAGCTAGGTCACTGCCGGTAAACGATTTCTTTTCCGCTAAACCCATGGCTAAGCCACGCCAAATCTGTGAAAGGATTACCCCGCTATTACCCCGAGCTCCCATCAGCGCCCCTTTTGCCATAGCCTGAGCCACGACTGAAGCGCTACGGTCAGGAGTTCGATATGCCTCATCAATACAGGAACGCATGGTAAGCAACATATTGGTCCCACAATCACCATCGGGTACAGGGAAGACATTAAGAGCATCAATATCTGGTACGCTCTTCTCTAACCAGGTAGTAGCAGTAGCGAACATCTCCCGCAACTCCTGCCCGGTAATGGAACTGACTTGTTTCATTCTCCTCCCTTCCTTGCCAAGCTTACTTGGCTATGATAGTATTATGATACATTCTATTAGAAATTTATGTAACAGTCAAAGGAGGGGACATAGTGAAGTGCGATTTATGTGGAAAGTCACCTCAATTTGGTCATAATATCAGCCACTCCAAACGGCACACCAAACGTCGCTGGTTGCCCAATATTCACCCGGCTACTATCATCATAGATGGTAAACCAAAACGACTTAACCTATGTACTAGATGCCTGCGCAATCAGCACAAAGCGACTAAAAAGATACTTTCAAGCTAGCCCTTATCTTTCTCAGGGCTTCATCTATAGTTTGTCCTGAATTAAATACGGCTGACCCGGCGGCCAATACCCTGGCTCCGGCTTTTACCACTTTAGGGGCAACCTCGGCATTAATGCCGCCATCCACTTCTAGCTCAGTAGCCAAACTATTATTATCCAATTCAGCACGTAAGCGGGCTACTTTATCTAGCATAGCCATAATAAATACCTGCCCGCCAAAACCAGGATTAACTGTCATGACCGAGACTAAATCAAGGGATGGAAGAACCTCCATAAGCGTATCTATTGGTGTGCCCGGGTTCAGGGCAACCCCTGCCTTAACCCCAGCTTCCTTAATTGTTTGCACTGCTCGGTGAATATGGTAACAGGCTTCTATATGAACAGTGATAATGTCTGCTCCAGCATCAACAAATTGACTAATGTGAGATTCTGGTGCCTCAATCATAAGGTGGACATCTAGAGGAAGGCTAGTCCATTTGCGGATAGCGGCTACTACAGGAGCACCGACAGTTATTTGAGGCACAAAACGCCCATCCATAACATCTATATGAATGTAGTCAGCGCCAGCCTTAGTTGCCTCAGCTACTTGCTCACCGAGACGACTAAAATCGGCAGATAGAATAGAGGGGGCAAGCTTAACCTGATACCTACTTTCCACTATTAAAAATCTCCAATTATTTTTTTAGCAGTGGCTAACGACCGCTCCACTTGCTTCGGGGCAGTGCCACCAATAGTATCCCTAGCCGCCATAGATGATTCTATTGTAATTAAGTAAACATCCTCTCCAAATAAGGGAGAAAATTCCTTATACTCAGTAAGGCTAAGCTCACTAAATGATTTACCCTTCTCCATAGCATAACTCACCAACCTGGCTACTATATCATGAGCGATGCGGAATGATTCTCCCTTTCTGACTAAATAGTCAGCCAGGTCAGTGGCTAAAATGTAGCCTCGCTTAACCGCCTGCCCTGTATTTTCCGATTTAACTCTCAGGGTTTCAATCATACCGGTAAATACTTCCAGGGTAGATAGCAGTGTGTCTATGGTATCAAATAAACCCTCCTTGTCCTCCTGCATATCTCTATTATAGGATAAGGGAAGACCTTTCATGGTTGTCAGCAGAGCCATAAGCTTGCCATATACCCGCCCTGTCTTACCACGAACTAGCTCGGCTACATCCGGGTTCTTCTTTTGGGGCATAATGCTTGAGCCAGTGGCATAAGCCTCATCTAGCTCAATGAAGTCAAACTCGGCTGAAGACCACAGGATAACTTCCTCAGCCAGTCGTGATAGGTGCATCATACACAGGCTGGCTGCCGCTTCATACTCCATCACGAAATCTCTATCAGAGACAGCATCAATACTATTCTGACTTATCTGGCTGAAGCCAAGCTCTTGGGCTAGAAAATACCGGTCAATATTATAAGCTACGCCAGCGATAGCCCCACTACCCAAGGGCATGACATCGGTGCGCTTAAGGCAATCGCTAAACCGGTCAACATCCCTCTGGAGCATCTCAAAATAGGCTAGAAGGTGATGAGCCAGCAGCACCGGCTGTGCCAGCTGTAAGTGGGTATATCCCGGCATAACTACACCTTTATTAGCTTCGGCCAGGCTAATTAAAGCTTGCTGAAATTGTCTAAGATTGACCAAGGTCTTAGAGATTGCTTCCTTAGTAAAAAGACGCAAATCCAGAGCCACCTGGTCATTTCTGGAACGAGCGGTATGGAGCTTGCCACCTACCTCACCTACCTTCTCCAGTAACCGGGCCTCAATATTCATATGAATGTCTTCCAATTCAGGCTTAAACTGAAGTTTGCCCTGCTCTATTTCCTCTTTAATGGAGGTAAGCCCAGTAATAATAAGCTCCGCTTCTTCTGCTTGGATTATATTCTGTCTTGACAACATTCTGGCATGGGCAATGCTGCCAGTAATATCGTAACGATATAACCGCCAATCAAAGGGAATAGAGGCTGTATATTCGGTTACCAATTTATCAGCATCCTTATGAAAACGACCCCGAATATGGCTCATTTATAATCTTCCTTCAAATCACTAATACCCTGCACCTGCGCCTGGGTTCTAACCGGCAATCCCCAGATATGTATAAAACCGGGGGAGGCGCTCTGGTCAAACTCATCACCCTTATCATAGGTAGCTAGACCATAGCTATATAGCGATTTAGGTGACTTCCGCCCGACAACACTTGAGATTCCCTTAAATAGCTTAAGTCGCACTGTTCCGGTAACAAAACGCTGTGAGCTCTTAACATAGGCAGCAAAATCTTGATGGAGCGAGGTAAACCATAGCCCGTTATAAATAAGGTCAGCATATTCCTGAGCTACCTTCTGCTTGAAACGCGTTTGTGCTTTTGATAATGTCATCGCCTCTAGAGCCTGGTGCGCCTGGAGAAGAACTACTGCCGCTGGGGCTTCGTAGATTTCCCTTGACTTTATACCTACCAGCCTATTCTCCAAATGGTCAATCCTGCCTACCCCATGCCTACCAGCTAGCTCATTTAGTTGCTGGATTAAGCTAACACCATCTAATTGCTGCCCATCAATAGTGACTGAGATTCCCTTATCGAAGCCAATCTCAACATAGTCTGGTACATCTGGAGCCAAACCAGGAGACCTTGTCCAGGTAAACACCTCTTCGGGTGGCTCAACCCACGGGTCTTCAAGAACCCCACACTCAATACTTCTCCCCCAGAGGTTCTCATCAATGGAATACGGGCTTGATATAGTAGCTGGCACTGGAATAGCATAACGCTGGGCATAGTCAATGGTCTGTTCACGAGTCATGCCCCACTCCCGAGCCGGTGCTATAATTCTGAGACCAGGTAACAGGGCGCTGATACTTACCTCAAACCTCACCTGGTCATTACCTTTACCGGTGCAACCATGAGCCACTACTGAAGCGCCCTCCTGTATAGCAGTGTCTACAAGCAGCTTAGCCATTAGCGGACGAGAGAGGGCAGTAGCTAGTGGGTATTGCCCTTCATAGATGGCGTTTGCCTGCAACGCCGGGAAAATAAAATGGTTTACAAATATCTCCTTAGCATCCACTACCAATGCCTTTATTGCACCTGCTTTAAGCGCCTTTTGTTGAATGGCGGAAAAGTCACGCTCATTACCCACATCAATAGTAAGGGCAATAACATCCAGGTTATAATTTTGTGACAGCCATTTAATAGCTACTGATGTATCCAAGCCACCACTGTAAGCTAATACTACCTTATCTGGCACTATGAACCTCCATTCTAGCTAACCATAGTAGACAACACTTTATCCAGAATGTCTAGTGCCTCATCAACCTCCTCATTACCAATAATAAGGGGAGGCATAAAACGCAAGGCATTAGGCTTCAATCGGTTAACTAATAAACCTCTATCAAGGCAAGCCATTACTAATGAATCAGCAATATCGCTATTAAACTCCAGAGCTACCAATAACCCACACCCCCGAACATCAGTGATGAACTGGAATTTCCGCCTCAAGCTTTCCAGCCTGTCCATAAGATACTGCCCTACCCTGTTAGCATTCCCAGCAATATCGCTGTCAAGAATAAATTTTAGCGTAGCATAACCAGCAGCACAGGCTAAAGGATTACCACCAAAGGTAGAGCCATGCTCCCCGGGAGTAAAGACAGAGGCTCTATCCTTGGCTAGAATAGCCCCGATTGGTATGCCGCTGGCTAAACCCTTAGCCAGTGTCATTATATCAGGTTCAATACCAAGCTGCTGGTAAGCAAAAAGTATTCCTGTTCGACCGAGCCCGGTTTGAATTTCATCCAAAATAAGTAGACAACCCTTTCGGTCACACCACTCCCGCACTGCGGTGAAATAATTATCGTCGGGCAGGTTTACCCCTCCCTCCCCCTGCACTGGTTCCAACATCACGGCACAGGTCTGACTGGTAGTAGCTGCCTTTAAAGCTTCAATATTATTATACTCTACATTGATAAACCCAGCCGGCAAGGGAACATACGGCTGTTGGAATTTAGGCTGACCGGTAGCTGCTACCATATTCAGGGTGCGCCCATGAAAGGAGCCCATCGTAGTAATAACCTCAAAGGCTCCACCGAGATTGAGCTTGCCATACCGTCTAGCTAGCTTCACTGCCCCTTCATTAGCCTCAGCCCCGCTATTGCAAAAAAAGACTTTGTCCAGGCAGCTATTCTGAACTAAAAGTTCTGCCAAACGAACCTGAGGAACCGTATAGAACTGGTTTGAAGCCTGAATTAGTGTATGTACTTGCTCCACTACCGCTTCAACAACCACCGGGTGGCAGTGCCCCAGGCAGTTTACCGCCAACCCGCCGACAAAGTCCAGGTATTCGTTGCCGTCGGCATCCCACAGCCGGCAGCCCTCCCCGCGCACGAATGCGACCGGAAGCTGGCTGTAGGTGGACATCAGGTAGCGCTGGGTCAGCTCGATGACCTGCTGGTTGTCCATAAGGCACCTCGTCTGCTGGTAGCCGCTCTTTAAGGCTGCGGGAGAGTGTTCGGTTGAAGCAAACTCTGTGACTCCGTCTCCTCGGGGCTGGTCAGCGCCTCCAGGTCCGCAGGTAGGTCGTCCAGCAAGACAGTAGCATTGATCTGATATACCTGCTCGCTCTGCGAAGTCTGGCAGTAACGCGCGCCAGGCTGGGCTTTATTGCCCAAACGGACCTTGATTGGTCTGCTTTGGCCAGCGGGGGTTGTTGGTGTGGCTGGGGTGTTGTGGCGGCTGCGAAAACGCATCGGACATACTCCCTCGGTAGCCTGGGCTGGGTTTGTTATCACTCTGTTTCCGGCCCTGGGGTTTTTCGACGTGTATCCGTTTCGCTACTCGTTCGTGGCGGATCACTTCCAGTATCTGGCTTCAATCTTCTTCATGGCCCTGTGCGTGTGGCTGGCTTATCCCCGCCGCGTTCTGGGGGGCTAAGCCGTGGGTTGGGTGTGGGTTGTTCCCGAGGGACTTCTCGCCGTCTGCCAGTTTTCCAACAACCTGGGTGTGGTGTTTTGGGCCGCTTTGCTCCCC
>JAIWFK010000032.1:0-8708 GCA_048631695.1 Calditrichales bacterium | reverse complement strand
TCAATTGTTGCTTCATTTTTTTGCTCTACATTGCCATCCCCGAATACCATAACACCATATTTCCCCATCCCTCTAAATATATAGTCCTCCAAGCATTTTCAATATCCATGATAAATGATCCTTAATAGCAATGCTCACCACTAACCATTCATTGTTGTGATTATATCCTTAATGATCCTATCAAACAGACAGGGTCACCTTGTCTATCATAGTACCGTATGATATAGTGCTTTATAGGGGTAGTAAATATGAACACTACGCGAATTGCTCTGCTCATACTGTTGGTTTTCCTCCTCGCATTTGGAGCGGGTTTCGCCTATTCTCAGTTATTGGATCCGCGTGCCACCTCCGAATTTCCCGAGGAGTTACATGCCGTAGAAGAAGTATGGTGGCTGCTTTCTGAAAATTATGTCAACCAGGATGCACTTGACCCTGAGGAGCTCAGTAGAGGGGCTATTGAGGGTATGCTTGAAGCTCTTGATGATCCGTACACCTCATATTTGGAAAGCTATGACTTGGTGTCTGGCAATCTGGAAGGCTCATTCGAAGGAATTGGGGCGATTGTTACCATGGAGGATGGTGAGCTGGCCGTGGTTTCCCCTATCGCGGGTGGTCCTGCGGAGAGGCAGGGAGTGAGGGCCGGCGACAAGATACTGGAAATCGATGGCGAGCCTACGGCTGGGATGAGCCTGATAGACGCGGTCCTGAAGATCCGAGGAGAAATAGACACTACGGTAATCCTCCTTATACTGCACCAGAATGAGAACACACCCGTCACTATCGAGATCGTTCGAGAGGAGATCACGATTGACAGCGTTTACCTGGACATGCTGCCTGACAATATTGCCCACATCCAGATAACCCGATTCGCAGACGAAACATCGGATGAGCTGATCGCTGCGCTAAGCGATGCCATCCAAAGCGGTGCATGGGGTATTATACTCGATCTCAGGGGTAACCCCGGCGGTTATCTTGATGTTACAGTTGATGTGGCCAGCGAGTTCCTCGATGGCGGTATAGTCCTTTATGAGGCTGATGAAGCAGGGAATATCATCAAGGAGTGGACAGCAAGCTCGGGTGGGCTGGCTATTGACCTACCTATCGTTGTTCTTGTTGATGGTGGCAGTGCCAGTGGCAGCGAGGTGCTCGCAGGGGCACTCCAGGATCGTGGACGCGCAACGCTTATCGGCACCGTAACCTATGGCAAGGGCAGTGTCAATGTCGTTCGCGAGCTTAGCGATGGCTCAGCACTGGTCGTAACCACAGCCCGATGGTTGACACCAGACTATCACCAGATAGAGGGGGTGGGGCTGACCCCTGACATTGAGGTCAACATCACCGCAGATGATATAGCGAGTGGAAGAGATCCGCAACTGGAATCCGCTATCCAGCATCTTGGTGCTGGATAGTAAGGAGCGTCTATGCGATCGATATTTAATACCCTCAAAGACGCCTAGCAGATTCCTCCCATAAAAAGCGAAACAACCAAAGCTCTGCTATAAAGATCGCCGATGTGATATATCCTCGCTCCTGGTTGTCCTCAGTTGAAGCCCACCAGTCATGAGAAAAGAAGACATCTAGCGCATAGTTTGAAAGAGCTTTTCAGGCGTGGTAGAATATAATATGAAGACAATCAGCTTCAATCGCAAAGCATACCACGACTACACCATTCTGGAAAGCGTTGAGGCTGGTATTGTCCTTACCGGAACTGAGATTAAGTCGGTTCGAGCGGGACAGGTAAACATCCGCGATGCGTATGCCCATCCACAGGGCGGTGAGCTATGGCTGTTCAATGCTCACATCGCTCTGTATAAAGCGGGCAGCCGCGACAATCACGAACCGACACGCCCGAGGAAGCTTTTACTTCACCGCAGGCAGATAAATGAGCTTGCCGGTAAGGTGACACAAAAGGGCTTCACCATAGTGCCCTTGAAGTTGTACATTAAAAATGGGGTCGCCAAGGTGGAACTGGGCCTTGCCACAGGAAAGAAGCTTTATGACAAGCGCGAATCCATGTCACGCCGCCAGGCGGAGCGTGATATGGAACGTGCTATGAAGCTGGCGAAGCAAAGGTTTTAACAGCTTTTGGTGACTCTTAATAAGATTCCCTGATGAAGAAAGAAAATGGGGACGAGTGGTTTCGACAGGGAAGGAGCGCTACGGGATTGCAGGCCGAGGTGCCACTTATCTCGCAAAACAAGTGGTAAAAAAGTAACTGACGACTACGTCTACGCTAGCTAAGCGAGGCACGTCCCTCTAACCTCCCTCGATGGGCTGGGGAGGACGACGAGCAGTCGAGGTGCAGCAATCCTGATGTCGATAAGGGTAGCCTAAGAATTTATCGACTGGCTTAGCCGTACTCGGTTGGCAGAGGACGGTTGGGTGAGAGCAAATAGCCGACTAAGCTTGTAGCATATCCTGAAGTAACCTTTTCTGGACGGGGAGTTCGACCCTCCCCCGTCTCCACCAGAAGTTTAGAAGCGCCAGCTTGGTAAGGCTGGCACTTTTTATATCTGGATGAGGTTTTGGTGATAATATTTAATATTGACACAGCCTGTAAAGAAGTAAGCCTTAAGAATATGCTATTCCTGCTTACTAAACGACCATATCGCAGCTAACATCAGCACAGCGCCCAGGACTGCCACGACCATTACATCTTCAAGAATGCTCATGGTGTGTCCGAAGACCGTGATACCAATGACATAGCTACTTTGCCCTGTGGCAGTGCCGGTGGCTGCCAGGTCTCCACCTAGGAAAAGTTGACGGATGGCGTCGACGCCATAGGTTAGCGGGTTGACCTTGGAAATAACCTCAAGCCATGTCGGTACATTGTTGACCGGGAAGAATATGCCAGACAGAAAAATCAGAGGGAAGATAATCAGTTGTACTACCATTTGAAATCCCTGTTGAGAACGCATGCGCGAAGCAACCAGGATACCTAAGCCGGATAGAGATAGAGATAAAACAATCAGCAGGGGTATCAACTTGACTATCATTATGGGGCTGAGTGTAATGCCAAGTATTGGTGCCAGGGCAAGCATAATAAATCCCTGCCCAACGGATATCACGGCGCTACCCATTGCCTTGCCGAGTACGATTCCACTGCGGCTCAGCGGAGCCACCAGTACCTCTTTTAAGAAACCAAACTCACGGTCCCAAACCACGGATAAGCCTGAAAATACCGAACTCATCAGCACAGTCATGGCGATGATGCCTGGATACATAAATTTGATAAAGTCAACTCCCGGCGTAAGGGCACCGATGGCTCGATTGAAGCCAGCGCCAAAGACAATTAGGAACAGCAAGGGCATGGCAAAGGAGGAGATCATCCGGGAGCGTTCTTGCGTAAAACGTAGCAGTTCCCGGTAGGCTATGACCCACATTCCACGAAATAGCTCTTCCATAGGCTACCTTCGCCATCTCCTCATTCGTTTCATCTGTTCCCGTGAGTCCACCTCTGTATCTCGAATGGCGTGGCCGGTCAGCTTCAGGAATACATCATCCAGAGTAGGTCTGCGCACCTCAACGGAAAGCAAACGACTGCGGAATCCGCGCATGAAGTCGGGAAGAAACGTCCCGCCGTGGGGAACGCTAAAAGTGACCATGCTATTCTGGACCTCGGGTGATAAATTATATCTTTCTTTTAACTCAAGAGCTGCGGCTTGGATATCCTCAGCCCTTAAAGTTATCACATCACCACCTACGCTATCCTTGAGTTTACTCGGTGTATCCAGGGCAACAATCTGACCATGATCAATGATAGCAATACGGTCACAGTTCTCGGCTTCGTCCATATAGTGGGTGGTCATAAATATGGTCAGGTCTTCCTGCTCCCGCAGGGTCAGGATGTACTCCCAGATACGACGACGTGACTGAGGGTCAAGGCCCAAGGTAGGTTCATCTAAAAACAGGACTTGGGGACGATGCAAGAGACCTCGGGCGAGCTCTAACCGCCGTTTCATGCCCCCTGAATAGGTGCGGACCTTGCTTTTACGACGGTCCCACAACTCAACCAGTTCCAGAAGTTCACCAATGCGTTTCTCTCTCACGTTTCGAGGAACGCTATAGGCATAGGCATGAAAACGCAAGTTTTGTTCCGCGGTAAGGTATTCATCAAGAGTAGGGTCCTGAAAGACAAGGCCGATAGAGTGCCGCACCTGGCTGCGCTGCTTCAGCACGTCATATCCTTTGACCGATGCTCTACCGCTGGTGGGCAGGAGCAATGTACAGAGTACATTGATTGTTGTCGTTTTACCTGCCCCGTTTGGTCCGAGAAAGCCAAATATCTCGCCTTTGGCAACCTCAAAAGATATATGGTCGACAGCAGTAATCTTACCGAAATTTCTTAGCAGGTCGTCAACCTCTATTATGTTCATCTTTATTCCCCATTCCTAACAGGCTAACCAACTTATTGATTATTATATTACTGTATGCTGCCTGGTAAAATTGCCAGAAGATGGTCAGCTACTCAGGTGGATTTCAGCTATCTTCTACCCTGGTATGTTCAGTTACTATAGCATACTCTAAGGCTGCTATATAGGTTTGCTATAGCACTTTATCCTCGTCGAAATTAATGTTAACAACAAACCCTTGTCGGTAATTTGAGAAATAAGCCAGAATGTGCGCTAGCTAGTAGGTTTCGTCTCTTGTGAGAGTATAGATAAGTAGTTATAAGTTCCATTGGAATATCTACCATCTTGCTTCTATCACTCAGTAGATAAAGGAGTGCTGCTTCATTTTTATCCACTTCCCTTCGTCGATGCCAATTAAGTTGCCGCAGTGACATTTAACTTCGTTCCCATCATGGATGCTATAATCCTTGGCTATTCGGCTTTTCCAGCAGTGTAGCAGTCGCCCTTTTCCAATCTTCAAATATCTAAAAACCTTACGCTTACATTTAGCACATTTTATAGTAATCATTTTTATAAGCCTTCTTGGCTTGACCGTTCCCAGATTATCATATTTTCTATGGTGGTTAAAGGGGAGGTAGCTTTGCCTTCATCAATGACTAGTGGTAGTATAGCTTTGAAGTTTAATAGAGCTTGACGATGCAGATAGACATACTTGGTACCGAATCTTTGGGAGTTCGCGGACTATGTTGTGTAGTCAAGTTATGCCAGCGCCCCTGCATTTGGGCTAAAGGGACAAGGGATATTTCATATAATCAGGCTCGTCGGGCGAAGGCTCTAGCTAATAGCCTTGGCCGGACTCTGCGGATGGCAGAAGGAACGAGTGATGAATTGCTGACCTTCTCTCTCCCTGTTCCCCATGGTGAGCCTGGGGGGCGTAATGGTAGTGTGATGATGACCCGGGTCAAAGAGGACGGAGAGGTCTTTGTACATGCCTCAGACATCCAGATGCTTAATGATGAAACTTATTATATGAGGGTGGTATTTGAAATAGACCCCATAAAAATGTGGTAGACTTTTTATTGGTAGCAATTACCAGGTGACTTAGTTAGCAAATAGACAATATGAATTCGGACTGTAGATAAAAAGCATAAATGACATAGTATTGGCGAGGGCTTACACCAGAGACGCTATCCCACCCACCTCGCTGTGGGCGCTGTCCTATATACTGTTACCCTGGGCTCTTCCACCAAAATTGTCTCGGCTTGTCGGAGCAGCTTCTGCCTTATCGTTGATTTTTCCCATTCTCTCCAATCTTCAGCTTTTTCCCAGGTACTTACTACAGCGACGATAGATATATCCTTCTCGCTAATGAGATTCTCAGCACCCACGAAGCCAGGATATGTCATGGCATGCGACCTAAGCTCGTGCAATATGGGCTCTATGTTCTCCCCCATTCTCACCTTGTATCCAACGATAACTTTTATCATCGTCCTTTCCTTTCTCTTTCTATCAGTTGGCTAACTCCGTTTCTCTCTAATTGAGATATAATAGGCTTGAGATTAGTAAGATTGCAATATTAGGAGGACTGTGCCTCTATAGAGTATGACTGGGGAAACACCAAGCAATATGTATAGTACATGTAAGCGTTTCATAGCCCAAGTTTATCGGTGTTAAGTCGTCGTTGTCAATACTCACACATCCTGGGAAATGAATTCTTTGAGTGCACTTTATGACGAAAAGTGCAATAAACAAAAAGAACAGCCTCGTTCTCGATCCTTAGTCTAACATTATAAATAACTGAGCCAGTTTTTGAGGGGTAAGTCCACTCCTGTTTCTTTTTTACCGGTTTTTTACTATACTTTGCCACATCACTGTTCATTGACTATTTGATATAGTATCATATAGACTCATGAAAACATACTCAGGAGAGAGATACTGAAAATGGGGGCACCCCAGTGAGAATATTCAATTTTGTGAAAAGCCCAATTCGCTAATTGAGTAGTTGTAGCAATAATGCCAAGGAGCTGCAACCTGGTAGCTACTCCTGCTGAGGCAGCAGTCCAATGTTAAGACTAATAGATACCCATGCCCACCTTGACGAAATTGAGGACGTCCATGTAGCCATAAAGGACGCTTCAGATGTTGGAGTAGTGGCTATAGTTGCCGTTGGCAGTGGCTATGATTCCAACAAGAGGGTACTGGAAATATCCCGACAATACAAAAACCTAGTATATCCGGCTCTAGGGCTACATCCCTGGCAGTTGGCGCATATGGAGCCTCTGGAGGTGGAACGAGCCTTGCACCATATTGAGGACAATCTTGGGGAAGCTGTTGCTATTGGAGAAGTGGGGCTGGACTATCATAAGAGGGTTAAATCTCTGGCTTCCAAAGACCGCCAGCAAGCAGTTCTTAGAGGATTGATGGGTTTAGCCAAGAAATACAACATGCCTACCATTATTCATAGCCGATATTCGTGGAAGGACGCCCTAACAGTGGTAATGGAGGCGGGGATAAAAAGGGCAGTCTTTCACTGGTATACTGGTCCTTCTAGTGTACTTCGCGACATAATCGCCCAGGGATATTTCGTTTCGGCTACCCCGGCGACAGAGTATCACGCCGAGCACCGCAGAGCCATCAGAGAGACACCGCTTTTTAATTTACTCTTGGAGACAGACGCTCCGGTAGAATACGGAAGGGAATCAAAGTATACCTGTTCCCCTAAGGATGTGCGGAGATCTTTAAGTGCCGCATCAGAGATAAAGGGTATGGAAGAGACTGCTCTAGCGGAACTGACGACCCAAAATGCCCTTCGCTTTTTCTCAATGGCTATTTCCCCTTAGATTTTGGACTTCAATGCTGTAAGAAGACGCCTTCAACCTGCGCACGGCCTTCCTAATTTGCGCTGGGCCACCACGCTCGATTTTCGTCGCTATCCCAGTTACACTTATTGCATCTAGCTTCCTGCCACTGGGCAAAGAATAGTCCGTGATTCCGAGGCCACCGGCGGCTCTTCTCTTACGACTTCTATGACTTGGCGATGCTGGCATTGTATCACCTCCTTCGCAAGGCTATTGGTTATGGCTTAGCACACTTCCTCTTCCATGGTGCAGCGGGAATTAGGGACAAATTAAAGTAGGGACAAGCCGTAAAACCCTTCGAGTTCAGTGCTTAGCGGTATGGAATGGATGACTGGCACATACTCTAGAAAAGTCAATTACACCTATTAATTTACACAACTTAGTCCCCAGTAGTATAATCTAAGCTTGAACCCACGTAGGGCTTCTGTTTATTAAGCAGGTATTTTATGACCGTTAGGATTGTTACTGATAGTTGTTCAGATATTCCCCAAGAGGAAGCCAAGCAGTTAGGTATTAGTGTGGTACCAGTATATGTTCGCTTTGGAGATAAAGTATATCGTGACGGAGTCGATATAGATAATCGCGAATTTTATCATAAACTAGTGACTAGTTCAGAGCACCCATCTACTGCAGCACCATCACCAGGGGATTTCGTCAATGTGTATGAGGAGGTAGCTCAAAAAACTGACGAGATTGTTTCCATTCATGTTACCAGCAAGGATAGCGCCACGTATGATGCGGCGATGGTAGGTAAAGGGCTTGTGAAAAACAAGGGATGCCGAATTGAAGTCATCGATTCTGAAGGTTTGGCAATGTGGCAAGGCCTTGTTGTTATAGCTGCAGCTAAAGCTGCTGAAGCTGGATACGGTTTAAATCAGGTAGTAGATAAAGTTCGCCAGACTATTAAGCAAATGCGTGCCCTGGCTCTTCTAGACACTGTAATATACATAATCAGAGGTGGGCGTCTGGGGAAGGCCGTATCTGCAGTAGATTCACTGCTGCATGTGAAACTTTTAATTACTGTGCGTGACGGCAAAGTTCGCCCAGCTGGGTTAGTACGTACCCGGAGGAAAGGAATAGACCGACTCTGTGAGTTTACAAGGTCAGCATTGTGCATTGAGGACTTAGCTATAATTTATAGCACTGAATCAGACGATACTCAGGTATTAGCGGACTGGGTACGTTTGCACTTTCCCAATATAGTACCTCGAATAGTAAGACTGGGGCCAGCGCTGGGTGCACATGCTGGTCCGGGAACTCTAGGCGTCGTCGTGAAAGAAGCAAGGTGATATCTATTGAATAAATATGGATGATACCCCAGCTCTACCTAAAGGAACTCTAACTCCGACTCGCGCCCACGGCAAGCGTTAAATGGTATACAATAACCCGCGGTTGGAAGTGTTTTTTGAGTCAAAACTTATAGAACAACACCGCTAATTCTCATGGCTCACCGAGGCTTTAAAGAATAATTTCGTACGATAGAGATGGGGGCTCCCCC
>JAIWFK010000031.1:0-8783 GCA_048631695.1 Calditrichales bacterium | reverse complement strand
TCCTGAGATTCAGACACCCATATTTCGGCATATGAAAGCCCAGCATATTTTAACGGAACCCTATCCAGATAAACACGCACCCCTGTCTCGGCAGCCATTTCACCTACTGCTGAGGAAAGTCCACCACCGCCACAGTCGGTTATCCTGGAGTAGAGTCTGCGGTCTCTGGCTTGAAGAAGAATATCAATAAGCCTCTTCTCCACAATGGGGTTGCCAATTTGAACCGAGCTATAAGAAACTGCCCTTGACTCCTCAGTAAGCTGCTCTGAGGCAAAGGTTACACCATGTATTCCATCGCGCCCGGTTCTGCCCCCAACCAATACTACCAAATCACCGTACTTCTGCTTGCCTACCTGAGCCAGGCTTTTGGGAAGTAGCCCCAATGTTCCGCAGAAGACAAGTGGATTGGCAATATATCGTTCATCAAAGAGTATGGCACCATTAAGGGTGGGTATCCCTAACCGGTTGCCATAATCAGCCACTCCAGCCCGAACCCCCTTAAATATACGACGAGGATGCAAAACGCCCTTAGGCAACTTTTCGTACGGGAAATCAGGGGGAGCAAAACAGAATACATCCGTATTTAGAATTGGCTTGGCACCCAAGCCAGTACCGAGGGGGTCACGAACCACCCCACCTATTCCCGTTGCCGCTCCCCCGTATGGCTCAACTGCTGACGGATGATTGTGGGTCTCAACCTTAAAACACAGTGCCCAGCGACCATCAAAATCAATCACCCCGGCATTATCCTCAAAAACAGAAAGGCACCACGGCTTAGCTAGCTCCTCGGTTACCTTCATGATAGTATCCTTAAGTAAGTTGTCTATAGTTGTCTCACCGAGCTTAATTCTGGCTTTGAAGGTTTTGTGAACGCAGTGCTCTGACCAGGTTTGGGCTAGTGTCTCAAGCTCAGCATCGGTAGGGTCTCGCCCCTGCTGCTGAAAGTAGGCTACAATAGCCTGAAATTCATTACCGGTAAAGCCGAATCGCTGTCTGATTTTCAAAAGCTCGGCATTATCAAAGCCTAAGATGTCTACCTGGTTCAATGTGAATTTATATTGAGGATTTTCGGGAAAACTAAATAGCTCCCTGTCAACTATATGCTGGATAATTGGATTCACCAATAATCTATTGCATATCGTCTCTATCTGCTCATCATCCACTTGTCCTTGTAGTAAGTAGCGTTTTGCCGTTTTAACTGCCCTGACACCGTCCACACCTAAATCCAGGACTGCTTTCACAATAGTGTCCTCGACCGGGTCAGTAACACCAGCATTATAGGTAACTTCAATAATAGGAGATTGTTTATTAACAGCACCCTTAATATCGGTTGAAGGGGTAAAACACTGGTAATCCTGAGTCACCGGGTCAGCCAGAAGGCAGCGACAAATCAGGTCTAGCTTATCCGATGGTAAATCTGCATCCAGCCAGTATATATCCACCACCCGAACACTGGAGACGGTAGTTATCCCCAGGTCGTGGATATCCCTAACCAGACCCAACCCTCTGGCATCAGGGAGATGGGGCTTAAGACAAACTTCCACTCTATGCATTTGCTTATCTCTTAAACAATTGTAGCAAAGATTTCACTTAAACGCTATTGAAAGTCCTTGAGGTGGGTTATTTATTAGGAAAAGGAGTTCTTTGGTAAAGAAGCGACAGCGACAGTTTTGTCGCCTAACAGAATGAGATATTACCTGCCAAGTACTGACCCGAAAACTTACACAGAATTCACCACTTTCATGTTAGAGTGGTTAAATTCAACATATGTGGAATCACTAAAAGAGATTAAGGAATTCGAGGAATCTATCCTAACTTAAGAACCAAGGGATAGGGTTTACGAAGCCAGCAACTCGGTTACTACCGCATTTATCTCTCGCCCATCGGCCTTGCCCTTAAGCTGGGAGATAAGCTTGGGCATAACCTTTCCTTTGTCGCCAGGTCCCTGCGCTCCCACCTCCTCAATAACTCGGCGAGCTTCAGCTATAATCTCCTCCCGAGATATCTGTTGAGGTAAATACCCCTGAAGCAGGGTTAGCTCAGCCTCTTCTTGAGCCACTAAGTCCGGCCGGTCTCCCTTCGTAAAGGCTTCAATACTTTCCCGACGCTGTCTAACTTCCTTGGCAATAATACCCAGAATATCAGCATCCTCTAGAGTAACCTGCCGGGCGATTTCAGCATTTTTAATGGCTGCCATCACCAACCGAAGTACTGAACGCCTTACCTTATCCCCACCCTTAAGCGCCTGCTTGAGGTCTTCTGTTAGCTTTTGTTTCAACGAGGTCCCCTTGAAAGTCTTGATTTTTAGGGTAAGACTCTGCTTCCACTTTAATCCAAAGCAAATACTATTTACTAGCTTCTGGCTGCTCTAGCACTCTTGCGTCTCTTGGCTGCTTCCTTCTGCTTGCGCTTTACGCTAGGCTTTTCATAATATTCTTTATGCCGTATCGCTGACAAAATACGGTCCTGCTGCACCTTTCTATTAAACCGCCTGAGCAAACTCTCAAAGCTCTCACTATTACTAATCATTACTTCAGTCAGATAGCATCATCTCCTTCTCGTAAACCTCATCCAGATGTTAAAGAAGTATTTAAAAGACAAAGTCCCTATAAAATCGCCTTTATTTTATCCAGTACGAACTAACCATGTCAAGAAAGTGTGCTCGTTCATATGATTGGTGACACATGACCTCCTTTCTCGAATATTCTTTCATGGTTGTAGAAGGTGATAAATATTTCCTCTGGTTTGTCATTGCGGGGTACACACCCTCCCGTCATTGCGAGGTCGCCTAGGCGACCGAAGCAATCTCGGAGGAGGGGAACAACTATGAGATCGCTTCGTCCCCATTCGCTTCGCTCAGGGCTTCGGCCGCTCCTCGCAATTACATGATAGCTAGTTTACGGTGTGCCGCATTCTGAGTAACATAGTGTCCCCCGCCTATCTGAATGAAATAAGGAGCTAATTCATGAATCTAAAAGTCGAAGTCTATCTTAAATACATCACTAAGGTTTTAATGAGAATTAAACATCCCTTCTATGCCTAGTAAATCCCAGCAGATTAATAATAGGAGTAGGCACATAAGAACTCAACTATTAGTACTATTGACATCTGACACCTGGCACGTTATATTATAAGTATGGAAAGCAACGGTTTAGGCAAACTAATCAAGCAACAAAGGATTTCGATACCGCTGACATTGCAGGAGCTAGCGGCTAAATCAGGTGTATCTCCATCACACCTGGGGCGCATAGAGAGGGGTGAGCGTTTCCCTTCCGCTCACATCCTCCGTAGAATTGCCTCACCCCTGGGCTTTGAGGAGAACGAGCTATTTACTTTAGCTGGCTACCTGTCTTTGCAGTCGCCGGGCATAAATGAAACTGACCTAGCCCGTCGTAGTGAGGGATTAGACCCTTATGTAGGTCGGGTACTAGGTCAAGAGCCGGTTGAGATACAACGGGCTGTCATCGGAATCCTTACTATGTTAAAGAGTATCGCCAGGAGTATAGGTAAAGAATAAACCGGCTAAGGGGATTAGCTATTACCACTGGCGGTATAATTCTTATAATAGTAGGCTTATATAATGTGGCTAAGCCCAGAGCTTGAGTAGTAAGATTTCCCAGAAGCGTGGTCTTTACTTCAGTGATATAGCCATGCTAATAGATGACCCCTTTGCCTTGTTAATGATTGAGGAGGTAGCAGGAGATAAGCTGAGGATTTGAGTCCTCAGCCTTTTTTTTATCCCCTGGGGTAATAATATACTAGAGAAAGCTATTATTATTTCATCCTCACATTCTAAACTTGACCCACATTAAAATAGCTAGAGCAGATAACTGCAATTATACTGTATTGTAGGTATTGCGTCCTGCCGATAAAACGGCTTGGTTACATATCCATCAGCACCTATCTCTTTAACCAGCTTCTCGTTGCGTTCCTGGCTTACGCCAGCTAATATGACCTACGCCAGTGCCCACACAATTTAAGAATGTTAAAGTTAAATATAATAACTGAAGATTGAAAATAATAAGTGAAAATATGGGAAGGAGGTAACTTGAATAGGAAATATCGTGGCGACGAGTATTTTAACACTAAAGGGTAAAAAGTAACTATTACATTTTAATTTTTAACTTTTAACTTTTTGTATTGTCTTCTAAAAGCTAGTATAACTATAAATGGTAGTACTTGTATTAGGCTGGAAAAATTGACAAATAGCATATTATA
Organism: Calditrichales bacterium; assembly: GCA_048631695.1. Taxonomy (GTDB): domain Bacteria; phylum Chloroflexota; class Dehalococcoidia; order Dehalococcoidales; family W498; genus W498. Next base: position 4,565 of record JAIWFK010000031.1, on the reverse strand, counting down.
GGGATAGCATCGGTATAGACAGTAATGAAGGGGGAGGAATGACACTACCCAAGTTCTTACTAGAGCTACAAGATAGAGAGAATCGAGATAGGTGTCTACAGGCTATCAGAACACGGTACCTGTTCATATTGTTTATTTGGACATTCGTGATAGTTGCCTACCTTGTCTGGGGAATGACCTTCTACCTCACGGTAATCCATATTGTAGCCGGGCTGGTCCTAATATGTAATACCTTATATTACTACCTAACCAGGAGATGGCAACTTCCCCTTATCGTAGCCATTGTATCAACTATTACTGATGTGATTGCTATCACCTTTATTGTTTACTTCACTGGCGGACTCCAGAGTATGTTCTTCACAATTTTCCTAGTTCAGATACTGGGAGTAAGCCTGTTTCTAAATCTACCTTCCGGCGCACTTGTAATTGCCTGGGCAGTGATAGTGTTTGGTACTACCAAAGCACTAGAATCAGTGGGGCTAATTGCCGCCTCATCCCTGTTTATCCCAACAACTCATTCTGAATTCACTTACACCATCATATGGCTTATATTTCAAGCAATGACACTCTGCTTAGTAGCCTTTCTCGGTGGCAATCTTTCTAATAAACTGAAGTTTCACGAAAGAGAGCTTAAACGAAAAAGGGAATTGGAGAAGCTATATGAAGCCCTCCAGATAGCAAACGAAAGCAAGACTCGCCTTCTGGTTAATGTTTCTCACAATATACGTACCCCCCTAACCTCAATTCTAGGCTTCAGCGAGTTATTATATAGTAGAGATGAAGCTGAGCTACAGCGGGAAGAGTTTATAAAAATAATATATAATGAATCTCAACACCTGACACGCTTGGTGGATGATATCCTCTATCTGTCACATTTACAAGCAGACAGCGTTGAATGGCATCTGGTTGAGACGGACATATTAACAATCACTACCGAAGCAGTCAATGCCAAGCAAGCCTCAGCCCTCCAAAAGGGACTAACCCTGACAATTGATAGTGGTGATACCTCCCCGCTTATTTACGGGGACTATGACCATCTAACGGATGTCACTAGCAGACTTATAGACAATGCCATTAAATTTACTATAGAGGGAGCCATCAAGGTAGGCATTACTAATGAAAAAGACGAAGTCTGCGTTTATGTTTCCGATACGGGCATAGGTATTCCTCCCGATATCAGAGATAGAGTATTTGAACCATTAGAGGAAATCTATAAAACCGGCTACCAAGATGTCCCTCAGCGAACAGGACTTGGCCTGGCTATTTGTAAGATAGTAATTGAGCATCACGGAGGTGAAATCTGGTTTGAGAGCGAGCCGGGTAGGGGCAGCACCTTCTACTTCACACTGCCTCAGGCGAGAGCCAAGTAACCTAACGACGCAAATCGGTTATTGTGATAATGAAGCCATAATTCCTTATTCTGGGCTTTTAAGGAATTTACCAATTACACTCAGCAACTCCTTGGGACTAAATGGCTTGGTTATATATTCATCAGCACCTACCTGCTTGGCAAGCGTCTTGTTTAGTTCGTAGCCCACAGCAGTGAGCATGACCACAGGAATTTCTCTAGTTACTGGATCCTTCTTAATTGTAGAGCAAGCGGTATAACCATCCGTCTTCGGCATTAAAATATCCATCAGGATAAGACTCGGTTTATGGCTGCGAGCCATACTAACTGCCGTCTCCCCATCTTTTGCCTCGAGAATAATGTAATTGTTACCCAGTATGCTGCGTACTAAGCGCCTGATGTTTTCCTCGTCATCAACGACAAGTACCTTTTTATTCTCCATCTGCTCCTCCCTGGTAAGCATTCCCTCCTTAACAGCCGGCAATAAAACGCCTGTTCCTAGCTCGTACTTTGCAGTCTCGATTCCCCACCAACAGATTGCACTAACTTCTTCAGTCGTTCCGGACTGCTACTTTTTATCACTGCCTCTTCTATAGTAACTATGCGTTTTATCACTAGGTCAGCCAATGCCTGGTTCAAAGTTTGCATCCCATCCTTGCTGCTGAGCTGCATTATGCTAGGTAGTTCGAAAATCTTCTCTTCACGAATAAGGTTTCTGACCGCGCTGCTGGCAAGCATAATCTCAAAGGCGGCTACCCGTCCTCCCCCAACACGGGGTAGCAGTGCCTGTGATAATATCGCCTCTATTACTTGTGACACCTGCAGCCTGATTTGCCGTTGTTGACCATGCGGAAATACATCAATTATGCGGTCAACAGTCTGGGGAGCATCGGTTGTATGTAGCGTAGCCATCACCAGGTGCCCTGTCTCAGCCGCCATGATAGCCGTGCTTATCGTATCTAAATCACGCATCTCGCCAACGATAATTGCATCAGGGTCGTGGCGGAGGGCATGTATCAAGGCAGCATTGAAGGAGTGAGTATCATCCCCCAGGTCTCGCTGCATGATAATGCATTTCTTATCACGGTGTAAGAATTCAATCGGGTCTTCAATGGTAATCACACTTCGCCTATCGTTCTCATTGAGATGATTGATCATAGCTGCCATAGTAGTAGATTTACCGCTACCAGTGGGACCGGTTACCAGGATAAGTCCTCTCGGCTTGAGAATAAGCTGCTTGAAGATTTGGGGTAATTCCAATTCATCAATGGATGGGACTGTAAATGGTACAAACCGGAAGTTAATAGCCATTGTGCCTCTTTGTTGCAATACGTTAACCCGGAATCTAGCTAACCCAGGAACACTATAGGCAAAATCTAGCTCCCGTTCCCTGAGAAAAATAACCTTGCGCTCTTGAGGAGTGACTTGCTCAAATGCGTTTTCAACATCTCTAGGAGTAAGCGATGGCATGTCTTCTTGTGGTACAAGTGCACCATCAATACGGAGCACCGGAGGGCTTGGCACCTTCAGGTGTAAATCTGAAGCACGCTTATCAACCATTAATTTAAGAAGTTCATCTATTTCCACACCTCACCTCTAAAGTCTTATTATACCTCAGCTACCGGCTAATCTGATACCCTTAAGAATCCCAGGTTTGCTGAAATCAAACGGCAGCAAATATCGATTTCTTGGTTTTGAGAAAGGCATCGGCCACGACAGGGTCAAACTGGGTACCCTTGCCTCGCTCTATCTCAGCACAAGTAGTTTTAATGCTCATTGCCTCCCGATAGGGACGCTGGGATGTCATAGCATCATAGGTATCAGCCACCGCTAGAATTCTAGCACCCAATGGTATCTGCTCACCGGATAAACCATCAGGATAACCTCCCCCATCGTAGCGCTCGTGATGATGCCTCACCATCTTCAAAATCTCTTCGTCTTCTACAATGGGAGTTAGGATGCGCTGCCCCACTTCACTATGGTATTTTATGTGCTTAAACTCCTCATCGGTAAGTTTGCCTGGTTTATTTAACACAGATTCCTTCACTCCTATCTTACCGATATCGTGGATTAGCCCCGCTTGTCTTATTCTCTCAATACCGTGCTCCGGTAATCCCAATTCCACAGCTATAGCTACCGAGATTTCAGCCACTCTCTGTGAATGTCCACTAGTATAAACATCCTTGGCTTCCAGAGCATAGGCCAAGGCAGTTATAGCACTAAGAAATGCAGCCCGGATTTTCTTGGCTTGTTCCTCTACTTTCTGCTCCAGGTGCTGTTGGTAATCCCTATTCTCAAGCTCCAGCCTCCTCTTCTCTAGAGCTCGATTTGTACTCATGACAACCTCATCTAGATTAAATGGCTTGGTCAGATAATCGTAAGCCCCTTGCCTCATGCATTGGATAGCAATATCGGTATCAACAATGGCAGTGGCCATAATTACTGCTGTATCGGGATATCTATCTCTTAATTCAGGCAGTAGCTCAGTTCCCGATTTGCCCGGCATTTTAATATCCAGAACCACCAGCTCAACTGTTTTATTTTTTAGCCTGCCCATAGCCTGCTCAGCACTACCAGCCTCCAAACAACGATAGCCCTCACCAGATAGCTTATGATGGAGAAGCCTCCTGATTGCCTCTTCATCATCAACAATCAGTATTGTTTCTTTGTTTACAGTCATTTCACTATCTGACTCATAGTTTCTCTAACTATGTCTCTTAGCTCATCAATAGTGAACGGTTTGAGCAGATATGGCCGGCCGGCTAGCTCCAGAAAACGCCGAGTGTATCTATCCATCACATCTCCGGTAGCAAATATTACCCTGTTGGCTAGCTTGGGATGTTGGGCAATGATAACCTGATATAGTTGCTTACCGTCCATTACCGGCGTCCTGATGTCAATCAGAACTAAATCATAGTCCTTTTTCCCTAACATGTCTTGAGCCACATCCCCATTGGCAGCAATATCCACCTCAAACCCTTCGTCAGTCAGGATTCTCCGGCAAACCTGACAAATTGCTGGTTCATCTTCAACTACCAGGATTCTCTTTGTGTCAGTACTAATGCCGTTCATTTCACTGCGTCTCCCTCTTTAATATTCGCCAATAGGTAGTTCCACGACAAAGGTGGCGCCTTCGCCAAGTTCACTTTCAGCGTATATCCGGCCGCCGTGTTCAGTCATTATCCCGTGGCAGATGCTTAAGCCCAGCCCAGTCCCA
>JAIWFK010000030.1:0-8937 GCA_048631695.1 Calditrichales bacterium | reverse complement strand
AGCTGAAGCTTGATGGGGTGGCGGATATGGTGGCAGGAGTTGGAGGGGGTGTCGGACAGGCACAAGCTATCAGTGAGCTAGCCAATAAAAGAACAAATCCTGGAAGTAAGAGTGGGTACCATTTAGTATTGTTTTTCATTAATTATGCCTCCTGTCCTTATCATTATGTGCCATAAACATCGGCGAAGTTGACAAAGTCAAATATGTCAATATGACCATCGCCGTCAAAATCGCCCTTCATGCATACTATTACTTCACTATCCTCAATGGGGTATGAAATTCTGTCATCATCCATGACTTCGCCTTGAAAGATACAGGTAGTGGTAGTGTCAACCGTTGGTGCCTTGACTCTATAGGTGAAGCTCTTCGCATCCCCAAAGAAGGTAAACTTGACGGTGCTGCCTATCTGCTCTACTTGGTCTGCTGGTAGTGAACTGCTGATATAGACAAATCCGCTAGGCAAGGTCTCCACTACCTGACCGAAGGTACCGCAGCCTGAAGCCTCAATAGCGACATCAAACTCAGCTCCTGAAGCCACAGATGCCGGCAGTGTCCTTGTAGCTGTTGCTGGAGTAGCCAGGACTGGTGTGGCTATAACTGCTACCAGCATGATTGCTGCTATAGCGGAAAACAATTTCCCCGATAGTATTTTGCCTTTCATCTTTTAACCTCCCTTATCCAAAGTAGAGCATCACGACCTGGATTGCTTGCGCTTTAGCCATCAGTCCATTGAAGTAGTCCTGGATGCCTCTGATGACCTCAGCCTTGCTGATGTCTCCATTTTCATCTTCATCATAATCCCAAGGGTCAAAGAAAATATCGGGATGAATGTATTTAGCTATCTGCTCCAAACCAAGTACTATCCGTGGTCCAGCCCGCTCAACCCAATTAGATTCAGTAAAGTATGCCCTTCCGTTCTGGCGAGCTGATATATCTTCAAGTCGGGACTCAGTATTTACCCATTCCCATGTCCCGGACGCTGTGCCACCCATTGCCGTTACTATGATTACTTCAGGGTCTCGTGTGATTACTGACTCGAGGCTGACTGTGTTATATCCTTCAAGGTCATCGAAAATATTTATTCCTCCCGCTTTTTCAAGCAAGTCATGGATGAAGGTGCCTCGCCCTGAAGTCCATATAGGGTCATAATAGCAAATATGGAATACCCCGGGGTATTCCCCCGGGACAAGTCCTTCTGTTTCTGCGGTTACTGCATCTATCTTGCTTTGCATATCATTTGTAAGTGCCTCTGCCTCTGCTTCCTTGTCAGTTATCAATCCTACCGTGTCAATATCATTAAGTATGTCATCTAAATCAGTAGATTCTATGCCAAATACTGTAATCCCCATTCCCTCCAAGACATTAACAACATCAATAGGATTAATGCTTGCAGCTAGTACAAGGTCAGGCTGGAGTGCAACTATATCTTCTATACTTGGAGACCAGGGACCCCCTATTTTATCCTTTCCCAGAGCCTCCGGTGGATAATCACAGAAATCCGTTACTCCCACCACCTTATCCCCCAGACCTAAAGCAAATAGTATCTCAGTATTGGAAGGAGCTAAAGAGATAATCCTCTCTGGAAGTGCCCCGATAGTAACTTCCCTCCCCAAATCATCGGTAAGAGTTGTAGGGTAGTTAGTGGCTAAACTTGGTGTAGAGAGCACCGTCATCACTACCAGTTCGAACACCAAAATTAAACTACCGAAAATGCCGAGTCTCTTTTTAATGCTGCTCATTTTCCCCTCCTCGCTAGCAATCATTAAGACTGCAATTGATTATCTTCAACTAATTCACATTATATCATCCTTCCCTTTAGTAATACAAGTATAGTTGTCTATAATCAGATTTACTTTATCTTAACACCTTTTCCTAAGTATGTCAATACCCTGTGTATGCAATTTTTAATATGAATTAAATAACCGGTATGATGGTTCTCTTTTTGTCCTATCACACCGGTGGCGCTACTATGGAAGTGTCGCTTCTTTTAGCTAAGTGTTAGCCTAACCTTTACCCTTTCTTGTGAAGGATAGGTGATAGGTTGACCGTTATCATCACCTCCGCTACCACCTAGCCCCTAGTTGCCTCCGGAAATTTGCTCAACTTTTCCGCCATAATTAAACGAGTCTCTGTTGTACTGCCAACATATAGTTATTGATTTGCCCGTTGCTGTGCTGCCAGCATCTCAGCGGAGGAGTGTCTGATGTCACGCTCATTTAATTCACATTATATCATCCTTCCCTTTAATAATACAATCTTACTTGTCTATAATCAGATTTACTTAATATTAACACCTTTTTCTACTAATGTCAATACCCTATGCATGCAATTTTTAAGAGGAATTAAAAACCGGTATGACGGTTCTCTTTTTGTCCTATTACACCGGTGGGGCTACTATGGGAGTGCAGCTTCTATTAGCTAGGTATTAGCCCCTGACCTTCCCCCTTTCTCAGGTCTATAAGTTCATAATCTGTATTCTCCCCCTCCAACCTCTTGATTAACTGTAGGTCCCATCTTCAACACAGACCACTAGCGGAAGGAGACCGTTTTAAGCTTCCTCAATAGCTGCCTCCTTAACACCTTAAACATAACTAAATTTGGTATTAAGCTACTTCAGGGCAACTGGAGCCTTAATGCCCATAGCACCAACTAGCTCTCTACCACCAATCTCACACTTCAATCTATCCTTAATAAACAACCTGTATTTTTCCCCTTGCCTTGCATAGCCTTTGGCTTGACGACAATATATTACCGTGGTAATCTTTAATAAATGGATAAGGATAAGTCAAAACAAATCCCAAGGAAAAGCCGCCGAGTAGCTACCAGCGGAGATATTGAAGTCTCCACCTACCTTGAAATTGCCAAGGAGATAAGCGGCGAGCAGCCCATAACGCCAAAGGCAGCCATACCCCCGGCCGAGCGTAAAACTATTATTGTCATTGACTTCGGCTCACAATACAGCATGCTAATTGCCCGACGAATACGCGAGTGCCAGGTATATTGTGAGCTACTACCCTATGATACCCCCTGGGAAAAGATAGCCCCATTAAATCCCAGTGGATTTATCCTCTCCGGGGGACCGGCCAGTGTCTACCAACCTGATGCACCTCTCGCTCCAACCTATATTTATGAAAGCCATTTGCCTATATTGGGCATCTGCTACGGAATGCAGGTTCTTACCCACCAACTGGGCGGGGAGGTTTCACCGGGAATAAAGCATGAGTATGGTCACGCCATCCTTCACCTTAGTAATGTAGACTCACCTCTATTTGCCGATTTAACTTCCTCCTCCCCGGTATGGATGAGTCACGGTGACAAAACTGAAAAAATGCCACCCGGTTTCCGAGCTTTAGCCTATACCGAAAATTCACCCATTGCTGTCATGGGCAATGAGGAAGGAGTATTCGGTCTCCAGTTTCATCCTGAGGTCGCCCATACCCCTGAGGGAAAGACTATCCTGAAGAATTTCGTCTACCGAGTCTGTGGCTGCCAGGGAAACTGGACGATGGGCAGCTTCATAAATGAGAGTATAGCTAAAATCAAAGAGCAAGTAGATACAGGCAGGGTCATTAGTGCTCTCTCAGGAGGGGTTGATTCAGCAGTAGTCGCCACCCTCATCCATCGAGCCGTCGGTGACCAGCTTACCTGCATCTTTGTTAATAATGGGCTACTGCGTCGTGAGGAAGTTGAAAGAACCTTTAATATCTTTCGACTGAATTTAGGTATGAATATTATCTATGTTGATGCTAGTGAAAGATTTATTAACCGCTTAAAAAGAGTAACCGATCCTGAAAAAAAGCGCAAGGTTATCGGGAAGGAATTTATTAAAGTATTTGAGGAGGAAGCCAAGAAAATAGGCAAGGTTGACTTCCTGGCTCAGGGAACGCTCTACCCTGATATAATTGAGAGCACTTCTTCAGTAACCAGCGCCTCAGCCAAAATAAAAACCCACCACAATGTTGGTGGACTGCCAGCCAAGATGACACTTAACCTGATTGAGCCTCTACGCTCCCTATTTAAGGATGAGGTTCGCCAAGTGGGACTGGAGCTTGGTCTGCCTGAAGAGATGGTGTGGCGGCAGCCCTTCCCCGGACCAGGTTTGGCTATTCGCATCATTGGTGAGGTAACCAGGGAAAAACTAGAGATACTGCGTAGTGCCGACTGGATTGTAATGAATGAGATTAAAAAGTCGAAGCTATATCGCCAACTGTGGCAGAGCTTCGCCATACTCACCGATGTCAAATCGGTAGGGGTAATGGGGGACTATAGAACCTACGGCTATCTGGTTGCCATCCGTGCCGTAACCAGCGAGGATGCCATGACCGCTGACTGGTCACGCCTCCCCTACGATGTCCTGGCTCGGATTTCCAATCGCATAGTCAACGAAGTCCCCGAAGTAAACCGGGTAGTCTACGATATAACCTCCAAGCCACCATCAACCATAGAGTGGGAGTAATGGTTTGTCTATCAAGGTTAGCTTGAAAGGGCTTAGCTCGCCAGAGGCGACTCTGTCGACCCCTTCAACAGAAATATTATCTCTCTCCTGTAAAAGAGAGGGCGAGAAAGGGGGTAAGATTAACAAGTATTAAAGGGGGTAAACTATGACTCGAGACAACTTATCGCGAGTAGCGGTCTTTGTAGATGGTAGCAATTTATATTTTGCAATCAGGGAAGGACTGCATAGGCAAGACATCATTGACGTAGAAAAGCTCGCCAGGAAATTGACTAAAGAACGCCAATTAATACGCATTTATTATTACCATGTGCCGATAATGGAGGGGGACTCTGAGGCAACAAGGCGGCATCAATCCTTCCTCAACCGCCTTGGCTATGTGGATTACCTCCAACTTAGACTTGGCAGGCTTGTTCCTAGACCAGTCAAAATCCGTTGCCCATCATGTGGCAAAGATATTGATTATATAACACACATTCAAAAGGGTGTAGATACCAGGATTGCTATTGACATGGTAGGGTTAGCCCTTCTTGATGCCTACGATGTCGCTATTCTAATATCAGGCGATGCTGATTTGGCTGGGGCAGTTAATTTCATTAAGGAACACACACGTAAGTATGTAGAGAATGCATGTGTAATGTGGCAAGGGTGGGCTAAAAACCTTAGAGAGGCTGCCGATGTACGCATTCGCCTAACGGAAAAGTTTCTATTAGATTGCTGGGTGCAAAAAGAGGAATGAAATTGAAAAGCCCGCTACTGGCAGCACAGCAACGGGCAGCTCAATAACTCTCTATTGGCAGTGCAACAGAGACTCGTTTAATAACGGGCATATTATGCACATAGAATTCGCCATTTGTCAAGACCTTTACCTCTTAAATTTATACAAAGATAAACTTAATATAACCAATTTAAAACGCTATAGGGGTGAATACTGAAGATACTGGTTGTTGGCGGTGGGGCTAGGGAGCATACCTTGGTATGGAAGCTAGTCCAGAGCCCCAAGGTAAAAGAGATTTATACTGCGCCGGGCAATGCCGGCACAGCCCAAATTGCTCGTAATCTTAATATTAGCCCTACTGATATAAAAACGCTAGCCAAAGTAGCCCAGGAAAAAAGAATTGAGCTTGCTGTTATCGGACCAGAATCACCTCTAGCCGATGGTATTGTTGACCACTTTCAAGGTATAGGCATTCCTATTTTCGGTCCGACTAAAAAAGCCACCGAGATAGAGTCAAGCAAGGTGTTCGCCAAGGAGCTGATGCAAAAATATGGTATCCCCTGCGCTCGAAGCGCTAGCTTCTCTACCTATGCTGAGGCAAAACAATATATTCAGCAGCAGACACCCCCCATTGTAGTCAAAGCCGACGGGTTGGCAGCCGGTAAGGGAGTAACTATAGCTGATTCAATCTCACAAGCCCTGGACGCTCTTGCCAACCTTATGGAGTCTAGAGCCTTTGGTACCGCTGGGGAGAAGGTAGTTATTGAACAGTGCCTATCAGGGAAAGAGATGAGCGCTTTCGCCTTTACCGATGGCACCACCGTCATCCCTATGGTATCCGCTTGTGATTATAAAAGAATATATGACGGAGACCAAGGAGCCAATACCGGCGGTATGGGTAGCTACAGCCCACCACACTTTATGACCCCCACACTGGCTAAAACGGTTAAGGAAACCATCATGGAGCCAGCAGTAAAGGCTATGGAGAAAGAAAAAAAACCTTATAAAGGCGTTCTTTATGGTGGGTTAATGATTACCACTGACGGACCAAAGGTGCTAGAATTTAATGCCAGGTTTGGTGACCCGGAAGCCCAGGTTACCCTGCCCTTGCTCAAAACCGACCTGGTAGATATTCTTCTCGCTGTAATTAATGGTAACCTTGACCAAATAAATGTAAAATGGAGCGAGGATGCCTGTGTTGGGGTAGTAATGGTATCAGCCGGCTATCCTGATAGCTACCAAACCGGCTTCCCCATAAGTGGCTTGGATAATTTAGATAAAGACATCCTGGTATTTCACGCTGGAACCAAGATAGGGTCAGAACCAGGGCAGGTATTGACTAACGGAGGGCGAGTGCTTACTGTAGTAGCCACTGGCAAGACTATTGCTCAAGCCAGAGAAAAGGTTTATGCTAATATCTCGCGTATTCAATTTGAGGGTTGCTACTATCGCAAGGATATAGCGAAAATATAGATGGGGGAGAATATCCTGTGGGCATACATGACAAATATGGTAAGGAAATTTTGACCTATGTCACCGATCAATATGGTCACTGGTTTACGAAAAGTGAACGAACTGTGAAATATCCGCCTGGTGGAATAACGGCTGAACTTGATTTTGTGATTGGTGAAGATTGCGTGGTGGAGATTGAAGGTCTTAACGAGAAACAAATTCGAGCGGGTATTCTAGATTTGGTGTTCCATCCTTACCCTAAAAAGCTTCTAGTAATAATCCCAGCAAATCTAAGTAAAAGTAAGAACAAAAGACAGGAAGATATTCAGCTAACCTGTCAGAACCTTTTGGGTGACCTCATAAGTGCCCATTGTCCTAATGCTTTTGGTCGAGTTGTTATGCTACGCGGTACAGGCATGAACCGAGACGAATTCTTTGACGAAGACTGCAAGCTGGTTCAACAGAGTTTGAGTCTTCTAGGATGTAAGCAATCACAATGAGACATATGGGGAGTCTAAGAGGGGCGAAGCTCCTCTTTATAAAGAACTTCCCCTTCCCCTTGCTAAGGGGAAGGGGATAAAGGGGATGGGGTTATAAAAACCATAAGAGAGTGAGGTAGATAATATGCCACTAGTAGCTGTTGTTATGGGTTCTAAATCTGATGCTGAAGCACTCCAGCCGACGCTGGATGTGTTAACTCAGCTTGGCATTGATTATGAGGTGTCTGTAATCTCAGCCCACCGCAACCCAGAAAAGGCAAGACAATATGGATTAGCTGCCCAAAGTCGGGGGATTGAGGTCATAATTGCCGCTGCCGGGGGAGCTGCCCATCTGCCCGGGGTTCTGGCTAGCTGGACTACCCTGCCGGTCATTGGTGTGCCATTAGCTACTAGCGAATTAAAAGGTATTGATGCCCTCTACTCTATAGTTCAGATGCCAGCCGGGATACCGGTCGCTACTGTGTCTATAGGCACTGCTGGGGCTAAGAATTCTGCCTACCTCGCTGCCGAAATCTTAAGCTTGAAGCACAATAAAATACGAAAAGCCTACGAAAAATATAGGAGTGAGCTACAAGTAGAAGGGTAGGTTGAAGGGGCAAAGCCCCTTCAAAACCAATATTTCCCCCTCTCCTTTAAAGGAGAGGGGGATTAAGAGGGTGAGGTTGTTAAACAACCCCAAGGAGACAGCAAATGATTGAACGATATTCCAGACCCCAGATGAAAAGAGTCTGGTCAGACGAGAATAAGTTTGCTAAGTGGCTTGAGGTAGAGATTGCTGTCTGTGAGGCGTGGGCTGAGTTAGGTGTTATCCCCAGAGAAGCCGTATCCAAGATAAAGCTAGCCCGAGTTAATCTGAAACGCATGGAGGAGATTCTCAAGGAAACTCACCACGATATGACTGCTTTTCTTAGTTCCGTGGCTGAAAGCCTGGGTACAGAGTCGCGCTTGATACACCTTGGTCTGACCTCTTCGGATGTCATGGATACCGCCCTCGGTATGCAATTGACAGAGGCGGCAGATATCTTGGCAGAAGACATAGCCGAGCTTGTATCCGTACTGGAGAATAAAGCTATAGAGTATAAGTACACACTTATGATGGGGCGGACCCATGGGGTGCACGCTGAGCCGACTACCTTCGGTTTAAAGATGGCGTTATGGACTGAAGAAATGAAGCGCAATGCTCAAAGGCTGGTTGAAGCCAGGAGGAATATCTCTGTGGGCAAAGTATCGAGCACGGTAGGCACCTATGCCACTGTGCCTCCTCAGGTTGAGAAAATAGCTTGCGTCAAGTTAGGGCTTATGCCAGCTCCAATATCAAACCAGATAGTCCAGCGCGACCGCCATGCCCAATTCGTGACCACTTTGGCTATTATCGCCAGCTCCCTGGAGAAATTTGCCACCGAGATCAGAGGTCTCCAACGAACAGAAGTTCGGGAAGTTGAGGAGCCTTTTGCAGAAGGGCAAACTGGTTCGTCGTCGATGCCTCATAAAAGAAATCCCGAGCTTTGTGAGCGTATCTGCGGACTGGCCAGATTAATAAGAGGCCATGCTTTAACTTCTCTGGAGAATATCGCCCTATGGCATGAACGTGACATCAGTCACTCGTCTACAGAACGGATTATTCTGCCTGACTCCTGTTTAGCCGTGGATTACATGTTATCTATATTTACCTCCATAATGAAGGGGCTTAAGGTTTATCCTGAAAACATGCAGCGTAACATCGAGTTCACCCAAGGGATAATCTTCTCCCAGAGAGTGCTCCTCGCATTAATAGAAAAGGGTCTAACACGAGAAGAAGCTTATAAGATGGTGCA
>JAIWFK010000029.1:0-8988 GCA_048631695.1 Calditrichales bacterium | reverse complement strand
GAACGCCCCTTTCTTTCTCAATCCCCCTGGCTGCCGCCTGGTTAGGCAATAATACTATCGCCATGTCGAGGGCTTCCAGGTGTATCTCCGTAACGCCGCCAGCGCCTCGGGTTATAGCCTCCCTTGCAGATTCATTAACGGCAACCGTGTTGTCAAACCCCACAATCCAGCGCAATCCACCTGCCGGCTTCGGCTTGGCGGCTACTGCTCCACCCGCCAGCACGAAGGTCAGCATAAGGACAAGCCCAGCCATAGCAATCAACCTCATTTTTCTTCTAACCATTCCTTGTTCACCTCTTCCCTTTATAATTTCTGATTATATGTTATCCAACTGTGACAAATCAAACCTCATGCCATCTCTGGCAGCGAGCACCCTGACCCCAGTCTGCTGAGACAACCTCTGGGCTATCTCCCACGGTTTTGCCCGCCACATAGTCATACCAAAATGGGTTAAAATAGCTACCTTGGGCTTTAATTCCGTAATAATATGCTCAGCGTCAGGCACTGATAGGTGGTCAAAGGGACGATTAGCCTCCAGCATGACCACATTTATAATTAAAAGCTCACCACTATAGCTATGGCACAGGCCATCAAAGTAGCGGCTATCGGTAATATAGGAGAAGGTATGATTAGTAGTTCTGAAGACCATGCCATAAGTTTCTACCCGGTGTATGTGTCGAATTGGGGTGGCAAAGGAGATATTGCCTACGGAGTAGGACTTACCTTCCTTCAATACCTCAATGCCATCTAGATAGCCCTTGAGGTAAGAGAAAATAACGGGCTCGGTCTCCAATGCATCAGTTGGGGCGAACAGCCAGCCTTGCTGCTTTAATCCGCCCTGAGTCATTGCCTCAATCATAATATTAACATCTGCTGAATGGTCCAGGTGGCGATGCGATAGAATAATAGCGCTCAGCTTATCGGCTTTAAGCTTCCTTTTAGTTGTCTGAACTATACAACCGGGACCAGGGTCAAGGAGTATTTCAGTGCCATTTAAGCTCAACCATAAGCCACCTGATGCCAGAATCTGTTTGCTGACCATTATTCTGGCGCCAGCCGTCCCCAGAAATATTATGGTATCGTCCATGGCTAATTAACTATAGACTATAGCTTTATAATTTTCAATAGCTTAAGCCATTGAGCTAGTTCAGATAGATAGGTGACACTTCAAAGCATGGTGTATGTTCGGCTTTAAATTCAGGTCAAGCCCTAATAGTTCTTTCTGTGTCATTGCGAGTCCTTCGGTTCATCCTTCACCCTTTGGTGAAGGATAAAGGATGAAGCAATCCCGGAAAGAGGAAAACAAACAAAAGATTGCTTCGGCACTTCGTGCCTCGCAAAGACAAAGTAAAGAAACAATGTGTCATTAATCATGTGAACGAGAACAGCTATTTGACCGCTGAGAGCTAGCCGACTAGAATAGCCCAATGAAACTAGTAAGGAGAATGAAATGGAGCAAATTTGGGCACCGTGGCGTATAGAGTACATCCTGAAGGAAAAACCAGAAGGATGCATTTTATGTGACAAACCTAAAGAAAATAACGACGTTCTAAACTATATCCTTTATCGGGGAGATAAGAACTTCGTCATTATGAATAGCTATCCCTATAACCCTGGTCACCTGATGGTAGCTCCCTATCGCCATGTAGCTAACCTGGAAGAGCTAACTGGTGAAGAGCGCCACGAGCACTTTGAAATAGTCAGCCGAAGCATCAAGATTCTAAGGGAGGTATTTAACCCTGGTGGCTTTAACATAGGTATAAACATGGGAAAGGTAGGCGGAGCTGGTATAGATGAGCATCTTCACACTCACATTGTGCCCCGATGGCAGGGTGATACCAACTTTATGCCGGTAATATTTGATGTAAGGGTAGTTGCTGAAGCCCTGTCTGAAACATATGAGAAGCTAAGGGTTAAGTTCTAATTTAAAGTAAAGGCTAAAAAAATCTATTAACCAACGGATTAGGTGCTTTCAGCGAGCTAAAGGACTTATTAAGAATTAACTATTCAGTTCTAAGAGGATAAATAATTGGTGCCCCCAATGGAATTCGAATCCATGTTGCCGGCTTGAAAGGCCGATGTCCTAGGCCTCTAGACGATGGGGGCACACTATGAGAGTATAGCAGAGATACGCCCCACCGACAATGCCATACAGATTATTCACCAACCTTTAACACTTCATCTGCTCTGGGAATCCTGTCACCCTATTATTTTCCCTACGAAAGCTATTGTAGAATTTATAAGGTAACGGGCAAGACGCCGTGCAATGGGAAGAAAGGCAAGCAGAGGAGGTAATGGGTCACTAAGGTGCTGGATGAGAACACACTATTTCAATGCTTCAGCTACAATCTCAGCCAGGTCCAGCACCTGTACTCTCTCATCAGCCTTTTCGTCTTTAAGGCCGTCTTCAAACATAGTCATGCAGTAAGGACAGCATACGCAAATCGTCTTGGGGTCTTCCTGCAAGGCTTCCTCTAATCGTTCATGGTTGATGCGCTTGCCAATACTTTCTTCCATCCACATCCGCCCACCGCCAGCACCGCAGCAGAACGACCTTTCGTAGCTACGTTTCATCTCGGTAGGTGCCCGGCCGGTAACTAAGGTAACAGCTTCCCGTGGGGCTTTGTAGATTCCATTATAGCGTCCCAAATAGCAGGAATCATGAAACACCACATTGCCCAGGTTTCCTGTCCCGTTCAATTTCAGCTTGTCTTCTTTGATTAGCTTGTTGATTAATTCGGTGTGATGAATGACTTCCAGTTCCACCCCGTACTGGCGGTAGTCATTCTTCAGAGTACTGTAGCAGTGTGGACACTGTGTGATAATCTTTTTAACGCCTTTTTCTTGGAATATATTGATATTCTCCTTAACCATACGCTCAAACACGAACTCATTACCCAGGCGGCGCAAACTGTCACCGCAGCACTTTTCATCTTTGCCTAGGATACCCCAGGAAATACCGGCTGCATCCAGAATCTTGGTTATAGCCAGGGTTACCCGTTTGTCGCGGGCGTCAAAAGCGCCAGCACAGCCTACGTAAAGTAAGTATTCAGTCTTGCCGACCTCAAATGGCTTGGCCTCAATTTCCGCAGCCCACTTAGCGCGGTCACCGGGAGCAATGCCCCAAGGGTTGCTGCGCTGTTCCATATTCTCAAAAAAGTTAAGCAATTCTTGTGGAAACTCGGCCTTCATTTCCACCAGGTTTCTACGCATACCAATGATTTTAGGTATATGTTCGATAAACACTGGACACACTTCCATGCAAGCGCCGCAGGTGGTGCATGCCCATATCTCGTCCTCAGTTACAACATCACCGATAAGAGCCCGATTGCCATTCCCAGGATTAGGTGATTCTACCTTACTACTTCTTTTGCTTAAGCTCTGAGACCGTTCCAATAAGCTACTTTTGAGGTCCTGAATAATCTTCTTTGGGCTTAGTGGTTTTTCAGTAGAATAAGCCGGACAGACATCCTGGCACCGACCACAGCGAGTGCAGGCATCCAAATCCAATAACTGCTTCCAGGTATAATCTTCAACCTTGCCTACACCAAAGCTTTTTCCTATTACAAAGTCTTCGCGTGCTAGGACTCCCATAGGCTCCAGGGACCTAAAGAACACATTGAGTGGCGAAATAATTATGTGCCATAATCTGTTCCAGTAAAGGGAAACATAAGCAATAGCCCCCAGGCTAATGACCATATGAAACCACCATATAATCCGGTGCCACAGTAGTAGGCTGCTCTCGCCTAAACCACTAAAAGCCAGAGCCAAAATGAAGCCTCCAGGAGACCATGGTGCCCAACTGGGAGCAGTTTGGAGTTCGGTAGCAGCAATACGAAACCCTTCAACAATGAAGCCAGTAACCACTACGATAAAGATTAGGAGCAGCGCAATTAAATCCTCCCTTTTATTATCTAGTCTATCGGGTTTCTGAATATATCGCCTAATGATAGCCAAGATCACTCCAATTAGAACCAATATGCCACCAACATCGGTAACTAGTGAGTAGCCCAGGTATAAACTACCTTGCAGAAAGTGAAAGAAATAGTGACTAATGGCATCTAGGAATGCCCCTAGCAACAGGATTATGCAGCCAATAAAAATGAAGAAGTGTATTAGTCCAGCGTAAGACTCCTTAGGTAAGAAGTCTTTAGTTAAAAGGGGTCTATGCCCGAGACCATTAACTATACTAAAGAATTTCCGGTGCAATAAACCATCAACTATCCCGGTTGTTATAAATTTCCATATTCTCTTGCCAATATGGCTAAACCTATCTTCGGCTCCACCCAGTCGCCATAATTTATAACGGCGGTATAGAGCATAGATAAGGATGCCAACTACAATAACTGCTAGAAGGTAAAGAATTTCACCGAACTGAATATTCCAAAATACATCTCGGGTTGGAATCATTACTTTTTAACTCCGTCTTGCCTAAAATTCCTTTAAGTGTAAACCAGTAATAGATATAAAATAGACTGCTGCTACAGAAAATGATGGCAAATATTTAGTAAAAAACGGCATGGATTCCTTGTTTATATCTCCTTAACTCATTCTTTTGGCGCGCAATTCTCTAATAGAGTTAGTAATAGCCGGTACCACCTTAAACAGGTCGCCTACAATGCCATAAGTGGTTACTTCGAAAATAGGTGCTTCCTTATCACGGTTGATGGCGATAATCACATCCGAGTCCTGCATACCTACTAGATGCTGGATAGCGCCGCTTATGCCGCAAGCAATATAAATCTTGGGTCTCACTGTCTTGCCAGTCTGGCCGACCTGATGTTCCACGGGCATCCAGCCAGCGTCTACGGCGCCACGCGAAGAGGCTACCACACCACCCAATTCGTTAGCTAACTCTTGCAGTATATGGAAGTTCTCTTTAGCTAACATGCCACGTCCGCCAGAAACGATTATATCTGCCCCGGCTATGTCCACATCTTCCCCCCCCTTGCTGGTGTCAATTACCTCTAGTACCTTGACAGCTATATCCTCTTCCTTCAAGGTTATGGACTCATGGACAGTCTCACCCTTGCGGGAAGTGTCCTTCTTCGGCATAGGCATTACATGAGGTCGAACCGAGGACATCTGAGGGCGGGTGCTCTGGGTCAGAATGGTGGCCATGACATTGCCGCCGAAGGCAGGACGGGTCTGCAGCAAGAATCCCTTGTCATCAATAGCTAGTCCTGTGCAGTCTGCAGTCAACCCGGTCTTGAGTTCCGTAGCTACGGCAGCAGCCAAGTCCCTTCCCAAACCAGTGGCACCCACCAGCACAATTTCCGGCTTGTACTTATCCACCAAGTAGCAAATGGCCCTGTAATAGGGTTCAGTACGATAATGATGAAATACTGGAGCATCAATCAGGTAGGCTTTGGAAGCGCCATAAGCGAATGACTCCTGGCACAGATTTTCCACCTTATCACCGATAACCAGGGAGCACAGTTCGACGTCCAGCGTTTTGGCTAAGTCAGCGCCTACGCCCAGCAATTCCCAAGAAACCACGGCCGGCTCGCCATCCGTCTGCTCCACGAAGACCCAGACACCTTTGTATTCTTTAATCTTCGGCGCTACACTGACTTTCTCTTTGACTACTGCTTCAGGCACACCTGCTGCCTTCGCCTGTTCGGCTATTTCAGCAAGCAACTCGAGCTCCTCAGGCGTGAAATAGATCTCAATAGCCTCGGAGGGGCAAATCTTGATGCACTTACGGCAGAGAGTGCCGACGCACTTCTCAACGGCTATGATTGGCTCGCCCTGGTCGGTCATTTCTATCGCACTAATCTTAGGGGGACAAGCAGTCTGACAAAGGGCACCACAGGCAATGCACTTGCCGGGAATTAGCTGGGCTACGCCTCGGGGTTTCTTTATTTTCTTTTGCTCTTCCATATTCAGAAGCTTTCCTTATTCAGCTATATACCCATTATATTATAGGGAAATAATATCTTTCTTGAGTAGATTATCTATTAGTAAACGGGCTGCCTCCTCGGGGTTATTGACCCCATCGCCCACTATCTCTCCCTTAGTTCTTTCCGGCGAGAAAATTTTACGCACCTGAGTAGCAGAACCCTTTAGTCCGATAGTCTCTTCGGCTAGAACCATCACTTCGTTATTCCATAATACTACCTCAGTATCCTCAGACTTCAGCCGCATGGGCACCGTAGGATAACGAGGCTGGTTTATCTCTCGCACTACTGCAATCATAGCTGGTAAGGGTGCTTCTACTATCTCATATCGTCCCTCTAGTTTTCGCCTGACCCTCACCTTTTTGGATTGCAAGTCCACATTTTCGATATTATCGACTAGAGTTAGTTGTGAGTATTTCAGGCGGGAAGCGATACCTGGTCCCACCTGAGCTGTGTCTCCATCAATGGTCTGCTTACCGCAAAGTACCATAGCCACCTCTTCCTTTTGGGCAAGACGTTTGATAGCCTCAGCCAAAACTAGACTAGTTGCTAGCGTATCGGCTCCACCAAAGGCGCGGTCGCTCAACAGTATGGTCTCATCCGCTCCCAAGGCTAAGGCTTTTTTCAGGGTAACTTCAGTAGAGGGAGGTCCCATGGAAATTACTACTACGCGAAAACCGTATTTGTCTTTAAGCCTTAGGCTTTCTTCTAAGGCATGGGTATCAAATGGATTGACAATGAAAGGCACACCTTCTCTAATTAGATTACCGGTCACCGGGTCGATTTTAACCTGGGTGGTATCTGGTACCTGTTTGATGCAGGCAACAACTAACATTATTATCCCTCTAGTAAACTGTTTTTGAATATATTTGTTAGTGTTCCATACTAGCGAAGGCTAAAGTCCAGTAGCGTCTAATATTCGTGGTACATGTTTCTCCCAGCCGATAGGCATAATATGCACACCCTGACACATACCCTTAAGTTCATTGATTATATTAGCCGCAATTTCTGCCGAAGTCTGGACCTTATCCTCAGTCTTAGCCATTTTATCAATCAGCTCGTCAGGCACAAAAACACCAGCTACATTTTTATTCATATATCGAGCCATACCAGCTGATTTAAGGGGTATTATTCCAGCTAGGATAGGAACATTGAATCCCTCCGCCCTCTTCATAAATTTAGCGAAGGTATCAACATCGTAAATAGCCTGAGTTTGAAAGAACTTAGCCCCGAACTCGATTTTACTCTCCATCTTCATGAGCTGTAGTTCAAAGGAAGCCTCAGTGTCAGCCCCAGGGTTGACCACTGCGCCGGGAAAGAAATCGGTCTTCCCGTTAAGCTCATTGCCAGCCATGTCGTAGCCTTCGTTTAACTTCATCATGACCCACAATAGCTGCACCGAGTCTAAATCGTACACTGGCTTGGCTTGAGGATGGTTGCCGAGTGAAAGTGCATCGCCGGTAAGGGCAAGGACATTTCTAATCCCCAGGACAGAAGCGCTTAACAGGTCTGATTGTAGCGCCAATCGGTTTCTATCTCGGCAGGTCACCTGAAATATAGGGTCATGCCCCATTTGCTTTAGTAGGTGGCAACTAACCAACGAGCCTAGGTGCATCACTGCGCTTTGTTGGTCAGTAACATTACCGCCATCTATCCTTCCCAGTAAAAGCTTACCTATCTCCTCAAGCTCAGTAACATCAGTCCCTATCCCCGTACCTATCTCAACAGTCACCACAAACTTCCCTGCCTCTAAAGATTCTTGTAAGCTCATCTTAACTCCTTTCTTGTAGTCGTTTGCTCCCATAAAAACCGCTCCCTTCAAGAGATAAATTTAGATTCCCGCCACCCGTTAACTGATAGATAAACAAATAACATCTGATAATCTCAAACAAATCACCTTGGTGAAGCCGGGAGCCTTTTACTTTTTGCACTTGAAAGACTACTTTTTCAGGTGTTTCTCTACTCTGGCTAGTAACTCCTCGGGTCTAATCGGCTTATCTATATAGTCTTCAGTTTCAAGTTTATACCCTTGACTAACAGGAATAGAGGTTTCCCCACGTTTTGCTGCGAAAGCGGTTAGCATTAGGACCGGAATTTTACTAAGTTGGGGGTCTTTCTTGAGCTGCTCGGCAGCGGTGAATCCGTCTTTTACCGGCATTATTACATCCAGGAGGATTAAGTCTGGTTTTTCCTCCCTCGCCTTCTGCAACCCTTCATCCCCGTCATATGCT
Organism: Calditrichales bacterium; assembly: GCA_048631695.1. Lineage (GTDB taxonomy): Bacteria > Chloroflexota > Dehalococcoidia > Dehalococcoidales > W498 > W498. The sequence continues at coordinate 857 of JAIWFK010000029.1, read as the reverse complement.
ACGACTATCTCGTAGGGCTTACTCTCTAAGATGGTCTTTGTTAACTCCACAAAATCAACATCATCATCGATAAGAAGAATTTTAGCTTTCCTTTCCATTCCTAATAACCTCCTGAAGTGCTGAGCTTCCCCAGCTAAATTCAGACCTTTTCCTTCCGTTTGATAAGCTTTCCTACCCTTTCCAGTAAGATGCCTGGAGCCATGGGCTTCTCAACATAATCGTCTACATCCAGTCGCAGACCAGTTTCCAACTCGTAGCGGCGGCGGCTGGCGTCCTCTCTCACTGAGGTTAGAATCAAAATAGGTATATCCCTATACTTTGACCACCTGGGGTCTTGGAGCTCTTTGCATACAGCAAATCCATCCATCTTGGGCATTAGCAGGTCAAGTATCATCAGGTCTGGTTTTTCCGCTTTAAGGTTAGCCAGAGCCTCTATTCCGTTCTGAGCAGTAACCACTTGATAGTCTTGAGATTGGAGAATCATGGTTACCGCATCCAAAATATCGGGGTCGTCATCGACTACCAATATCTTCACTTGCATATTTACCTCCTTTGGAATTATAAAACAGGTCTGGGTAATAGTCCAGCTTTTTCTACGATTTCTGGGACAATATCCTCCCAGCCTACTGCCATAATATGGATGCCGTGAACCTCAGGTATTTCCTTGAGTTGGTCAATAATCTCAAGAACTATTCTGGCTCCCTCCTCCTTGGCATCCTTAGCATCCTCCATCCTAGTAACTATCTCGTCAGGGACACTTACTCCAGGGACATAGTCTCTCATATAGCGGGCCATTCCTGCCGACTTAATGGGAATCACCCCCGCCAGAATATGCACCTGCTTATCTAACCCTCTAT
>JAIWFK010000028.1:0-9261 GCA_048631695.1 Calditrichales bacterium | reverse complement strand
TGACCAATCCTGCCCGGGCCGAGTCCCAGGTTATTGGCGTCCCTAGCCGGGAGCTAGGGAGTAAGATTGCTTCTGTCCTCCACCGCCTGGGCACCAAGCATTCCCTGGTAGTGCATGGCATAGACGGTATGGATGAAATCTCAATCACAGGAAAGTCGCTGATATGGGAGGTTAATCAGTATGAGGCATCATCGCCTTACCAGGTTTCCCCCCAGGATTTTGGATTCAAGGAGACAAGTTTGGCAGAAATTAGAGGTGGGACACCTGAGGAGAATGCCGAGATGTTACGCTGTATTCTGGGTGGAGACAGGAGTCCCAGGCGGGATGTGGTAGTGATGAACGCCGCTGCCGCACTGGTTGCCGGTGACCGAGCCTCAGACCTCAGAGAGGGGGCTCGCCTTGCCGAAAAGGTTATTGATAGCGGACAAGCTTCGGAAAAACTTGACGGGCTGGTCAGGCTCAGTCAGAGCCTGAAAGAAGAAACACTAAATACTAATATCTAAATCCTAAAAAATTAGGAATTTGGATTTTGAATTTGTTTAGAGCTTAGAAATTAGAAAAGAGATGCTGAATAGAATCATCACTCAAAAAAGGGAGGAGGTTAAGCAAAGGAAGAGGAGCATGCCCCTATCTTTCTTGGAAGAACGCATAGCTCAGCGGAAGGCACCGCTTGATTTTGCTCTTGCCCTTGACGGTGACCACACCCGATTGATTGCCGAGGTAAAGCGGTCATCCCCGTCGGGCGGGGTTCTTTGCCCAGATTTTAACCCTGTTGAGCTGGCGAAAAGCTATGCTCAAGGGGGTGCGGCGGCTATCTCGGTGCTAACCGAGGCAAACTACTTTGAAGGCAGCATTGATTATCTGGCAGCAATAAGAGAGGAGGTTCGTCTTCCCCTGCTGAGGAAGGACTTCATATTTGACCCTTATCAGGTATATGAATCCAGTGCCTATGGCGCTGATGCCCTGCTGCTAATAGTAGCTATTCTGAGCCAGGAACAGCTTGAGAAACTCCTCTCGCTGAGCCACAACCTCGGTCTAAGGTGTCTGGTTGAGGTTCATAACGAAGACGAGGTAGAAAGGGCACTCCTTAGCCAGGCAAAAATCATTGGTATCAATAACCGAGACCTTAATACCTTTACTATTGACATTAACACCACTCACCGCTTGCTACCTCTCATTCCACGACAACGAATTGTGGTTAGTGAGAGCGGCATCAGCAGCCGGAGTGATGTGGAAAAGCTGGAAGGGTGGGGAGTTAATGCCGTGCTTGTGGGCGAGGCGCTGGTCACCGCTAGTGATGTCCGCAATAAGGTGAGGGAGCTAATATTATGACCCGGGTCAAGATTTGTGGAATTAGAGATAAGGCTCACGCATTAGCCGCTATTGAAGACGGGAGCAACTTTATCGGGTTGGTCTTCGCTCCCAGTCAGCGGCAGCTTACCCCTGCCCAGGCAGGCGAGATAGTTAATGCGGTCAAGAAATACAGTGAGGCTACGGTGATAGTTGGCGTTTTTGTCAATATGCCCGCCACTGAGGTAAATAGAACTGCTAGTTCCTGCAATATAGACTGGGTTCAGTTAAGTGGCGATGAATCATGGGACTACTGCCGACAGATTACTAAGCCACTAATTAAGGCAATTCGGATAAAGCCGGGGCAGCGCCCTGAGGAAATCTGCGAGGATTTAGCTACCGGGGCAAGAGTACTCTCCAGCCAAAGGTGTGCCTACCTCCTTGATTCCCAGGTTAAGAGTAAATATGGTGGAACAGGAGTAACCTTTGACTGGGAGCTGGCTCAGCAGGCAGCGGAGCAGTTCCCAGTGATTATAGCTGGCGGTCTCACCCCAGAAAATGTAGCTCAGGCAATTAAAATAGTGTCACCATGGGGAGTGGATGTGTCTTCGGGTGTGGAAACAGGAGGAGTCAAGGATATAGCTAAAATCAGGGCTTTCATTGAAGCAGTAAGGAGGGCTGATGGCAGCAAGGGATAGTCAGCTACCTAACCCCCATGGTTACTTCGGGCAGTTTGGTGGGAAGTTTGTGCCCGAGACGCTAATGCCAGCCCTTGACGAGCTTGAGCAGGCTTACGCTGAAGCATCCACTGATTCAGGCTTCCAGCAACAATTCCTCCAGTTGTGTCGGGAATATATTGGTCGCCCTACGCCCCTGTACCCGGCTCAACAGCTTTCAGTAAAAATAGGTGGGGCTACTATCTTACTTAAGCGTGAAGACCTGGCTCACACCGGGGCTCACAAGATTAACAATGCCCTAGGACAAGGGCTACTGGCTAAGTATATGGGCAAAACACGAATTATTGCTGAAACCGGTGCTGGACAACACGGAGTAGCTGTGGCTACCGTGTGTGCCATGCTGAGTCTCGACTGCATCATATACATGGGAGAAGATGATATTAAACGCCAATCATCTAATGTCCTCAGAATTAAACTACTAGGTGCCGAAGTGCGCCCTGTATCCTCAGGCAGCCGCACTCTAAAGGATGCTATCACCGAAACTATTCGCGACTGGGTAACTAATGTCCACAATACCTACTACCTCCTTGGTTCGGTCGTAGGTCCGCATCCCTATCCGATGATTGTGCGCAACTTTCAATCGGTAATTGGACAGGAAACAAAAGAGCAGGTCAGGGCTATGTATCGCCGTCTGCCCGACTACCTGATTGCCTGCGTTGGGGGTGGCAGTAATGCCATAGGTCTGTTCCACCCCTTCTTCAACAACAAAAGTGTCAAATTCATTGGCGTGGAGGCAGCCGGACAAGGCCTGGAGAGCAATCAACATTCAGCGTCGCTAACTGCCGGCAAGGTTGGAGTATTACATGGGACTAAGTCACATCTGCTACAAGATAAGCACGGTCAGATAATGCCAACCCATAGCATCGCCCCGGGGCTGGACTATCCAGGGGTAGGACCTGAGCATAGCTATTATACAGATATAGGTCGCGCTACCTATGTAGCCGTTACTGATGGTCAAGCATTAGAAGGCTTCAGACTCCTGTGTAGCACCGAGGGTATAATTCCAGCGCTGGAACCAGCCCACGCTATCTACTATGCCGCCCAATTATCAGCCAAGCTGACACAGGATAAGCTCGTAGTTATCAATCTTTCCGGTCGAGGCGATAAGGACCTAGATATTGTGGCTGAAGCAATAGGAATGGAATCATGAGCCGTATTGCATCTGTATTTAGACCAGGTCATAAGGCGCTGATTGCCTATATCACCATAGGCTACCCCAATATGAAAACCACACTTGAGGTAGCATCTGTCTTATCAGACAATGGGTGTGATATCATTGAGTTGGGCATCCCATTCTCAGACCCATTAGCTGACGGCGTCACCATTCAGCAGGCAAGCTATCAAGCGCTTCAGCAAGGTGTTACCCCTCAAGTCTGCCTGGAAGTAGCTTACCAGTTACGCCAGAAGCTGGCTACACCCCTTGTATTTATGACTTATTACAATCCTGTATTTAACTTCGGGGTGGAAGCCTTCTGTCAGGCTTCCACCGCAGCCGGAATTGATGGCCTAATAGTCCCTGACTTACCGCTGGAAGAGGGCGCAGAGTTGGAAGTCATCACCCAGAAGCATAACCTCGACCTCATATATCTGTTAGCTCCCACCAGCACCGAGGAACGCATCTCTATGGTAGCCAACAGGTCTCAAGGGTTTATTTACCTGGTTTCCATCACCGGCGTTACCGGAGCCAGGCAAACCCTGCCTCCAGAGTTAGAGGGTTTCGTCAAAAGAGTCAGACAAAAGGCACGGCAACCTCTCTACGTTGGCTTCGGCATCTCTACACCAGAGCAAGCCAGGCGGGTAGCTAAAGTAGCTGATGGTGTCATTGTGGGTAGCCGCCTCATTCAGTTGATGGAAGAGGATGTCACCCTTTCCTCGCTTAAAGCCTTTATTTTAAGCTTACGAGAGGCTTTAAGTTGAAGCAAAGTCGTAATAAAAAAGATTAGGAGGGGGAAGATGCTTTAGATATTTATAATTAGTAATTAAAAATAAAAAAGGAGGACAAAGTGGAGAAAGGAATGTATTTTCTTGACCAAAAGGATATGCCAACTAAATGGTATAACATTATGGCTGATATGCCCGGGGATATGCCACACGTGCTGCATCCAGGAACGGGAAAGCCAGCAACCGTAGAGGACGCAGAAGGTCTATTCTCCAGGGTGTGTGCCGAGCAAGAACTCAACAGGACAGACCGCTGGATTGATATCCCTGAGGAGTTACTGGATGTCTACCGCACCTGGAGACCAACGGTGTTGCATCGGGCGTATCGGCTGGAGAAGGCTCTGGATACGCCAGCCAAGATTTTCTATAAATACGAAGGGACAAACCAGGCGGGGAGTCATAAGCCCAATACCGCTACCGCTCAGGCATACTATGCCAAGAAACAAGGGCTCAAGGGCTTAAGTACTGAGACCGGTGCTGGACAGTGGGGCAGTGCCCTAAGTCTGGCTGGGGCATTCTTCGGTCTAGATATCAAGGTGTTTATGGTCAGGATTAGCTATGACCAGAAGCCATATCGCCGCATCGCCATGGAGACCTGGGGGGGGAACTGTGTCCCCAGCCCCAGTCCCGAGACCAAGTCAGGGCGAGCTATGCTGGAAAAATGGCCTGATTGTCCCGGTAGTTTAGGGCTGGCTATTAGCGAGGCAATAGAGTATATGGTAGACCATCCAGACTATAAATATTCGATTGGCAGTGTGCTTAACCATGTCCTGCTTCATCAGACCATCATTGGCGAGGAATGCCGGAAACAAATGGAGATGGCAGACGCCTATCCCGATATTATCGTCGGTAACGTTGGCGGTGGTTCAAACTTTGCCGGGCAATTCTTCCCCTGGATTCGGGATAAGATTAGCGGAGCCAAGCCAGACATGCGCGTTATCTGCTGTGAACCGGAAAGCTGTCCCAGTATGACCAAAGGGCTTTATGCCTATGATTTTGGTGACCTGTCCGGGATGACGCCCCTGATTAAAATGTATACCCTGGGGCACGGCTTTATCCCGCCACCAATTCACGCCGGCGGACTGCGCTATCATGGGATGGCACCCACTATATGCCACCTGCATAAAATGGGCCTGGTTGAAGCTGTATCTGTACCGCAAACTGCCGCCTTCGAGGGAGGGGTAAAGTTTGCTCGCACTGAAGGCATTATCAGCGGTCCTGAGCCATGCCATAATGTCAGGGTAGGTATTGATGAAGCCCTCAAGTGTAAAGAGTCCGGCGAATCAAAAACCATCCTTATATGTCACAGCGGGCACGGGCACTTTGACCTGGGTGCCTATGAGAAGTACTTGTCAGGTCAACTAGAGGATTATTCCTATCCCGAGGAGGAAGTAAGGAAGGCGCAAGCTGAACTGCCCAAAGTACCTACAGCTTAGGTCTCACTAATATAACAGGATACGGGGGCTGGGGTCATACCTGGCCCCTTATTTTTGCTCTAATTTTGCCCAAGTGCTACAATATAATTAGCCATGAAACGGGGAAATATAAAATACTTAGTATGTTCTCTTATCCTAATCTTATCCCTTACTGTAGGCGCTGGTTGCCGCCTGCTGCCCGATATAGATTTCCCACCGCCACCAAGCCCACCTTCCTCCTACACTGCTACCCCAATCAACACCGACTGGACGCTACCAATAGTAGAAGATGATGTCCCATTATTAGCTAATATTGCCGATGTAGTGGCTAAGGTTAAGCCTTCGGTGGTAGCTATCAACACTATAACCTACGATATTCTCAACCGACCTCAGGAGGGCGCTGGCTCAGGGTGGATTATAGACAAAGATGGAATTATTGTAACTAATAATCATGTGGTCGAAGGCGCCGAGAGTATCACCGTAACTCTGGCTAGTGGCGAAACCTTCCCCGCAGAAGCAGTTTGCATTGACCCTCTTACTGATTTAGCCGCAGTCAAGATTAATGCCCAAAATCTACCGCTAGCTAATATAGGAGATTCTTCTGAACTAAGGGTCGGTGATTGGTTAGTAGCTATCGGCAACTCGTTGGGACTGGGGATAAGTGCTACCAAAGGGATTGTCAGTTGCTTAGAGGTTTCTCTACCGGTATCTTCAGGACAAACACTATGTGACCTTATTCAAACTGATGCCGCTATCAATCCAGGCAACAGTGGAGGTCCACTGGTAAATATGAGAGGAGAGGTAGTGGGCATTACCAGTATTAAAATTGCGATGGTCGGTGTTGAGGGTATGGGCTGGGCGATAAGTAGTAAGGTAGCAATGCCTATTATTGAGGAGTTAATTCAAAATGGCTATGTGATTCGCCCCTGGCTCGGGGTAGTAGTCTCTACTGTAAATCCATATCAAAAACACAAGTATGGCTTAGCTATTGATACGGGAGCATTTGTCTGCGAAGTAGTTGCTGGTAGCCCAGCCTATGAAGCCGGATTAGATGTAGGTGATGCTATTGTTAGCTTTGAAGATAAAGAAATTACTACGGCTGTAGAATTAGTCCAAGCCATACACTCCTATCAAATTGGGCAAAAGGTAGAAATAATCTATTGGCGGGGCGATACTAAGAACACTACTTACGCTACACTTGCCGAGAGTCCACCACCCTAAGTCAGCCTAATCTCTTCACTCCCAATAATATGTCGTAGCCAGCTAATTTATAGCTTTCAGTAAAGACGCCTTCTTCAGGCATGCCTTCACCAAGCTGCCGGGATAGTGTCTCCTGCTTAATATAGTCAGCAAAATCTTCTATTACCTGCCTCATATAAGCCTCACCTTGATAATAGGTAGCAATATAGTCAGCAATATCAAATCCAGCCGAGCGGCGCATCGTCTGTAATCGGTGCACTACCTCCCGTGCCATCCCTTCTCTAGCCAGTTCAGGAGAAATATCAGTAGGGATGGCTACCCCGTAATTTCCCTCCGAGCTGACTACATAACCGAGCTTATCAAGTTCCACCGTATTGTTAACAAATGCCAGACTTTTAACATTAAGCTCTTCCAAAATTTGAGGCTTCAGCCGCTCTAAACTCTCCTGTTCCTCATTACCTGTTACACTAACAGTAACCTCAGCTAAGGGCTGACGCACCTTGATTCCTGCCTTGCTCCGTGCTGCTCTGCCGAGACTAGACACCTTCATCACCAATCGAGTATCAGCAGCTAGTTGTTTATCAATTTTAGTCTTATCAGCCTCTGGAAAATCAGCTAGGTGCACACTATCTGGAGCATCAGAAACTACCGAACAGACCAGGTTTTGATACAGCTCATCAGCTAAGAAGGGGATAAATGGAGCCAGCAGCTTTGACAGCGTAACCAGACATTTGTAAAGTGTAGTGTATGCCAATAGCTTATCAGCGTCATTCTCACTCTTCCAGAAACGCCGACGACTCCGCCGCACATACCAGTTAGATAGGTCATTGACAAAGCTTTCTATCCTTCTCCCCGCCTCAGTTGGATTATAAGCATCCAGCGCCGAGTCAACATCAACTATAAGCTGATTAAGCTCAGAGATAATCCACTTATCAAGCTCCGATTGCTCTGATGACGGGGTTTCCGAGCCAGGAGTAAAATGGTCAATATTTGCATAGGTAATAAAAAAGGAATAGACATTCCACAGCGTGAGTAAGAACCGTCGGGTTACCTCAGCCACCATATCCTCAGAGAAGCGGCGCACATTACCTGGTGGTGTGGCAGTAAGACAATACCAGCGCAGAGCATCAGCCCCATATCTATTAATTATCGCCCACGGCTCAATCACATTCCCCTTGGCCTTGCTCATCTTCTCCCCTTTGGCATCAAGGATGTGCCCCAGGCAGATAACATTCTGAAAACACGGACGATTAAACAGCAGAGTAGATATAGCGTGCAAACTATAAAACCAGCCACGAGTCTGGTCAACCGCCTCACAAATATAATCAGCAGGAAATCGCCCATCGTCAAGCAGGGTATCATTCTTAAACGGATAGTGGTGTTGGGCTATGGGCATAGCGCCTGAATCAAACCAGCAGTCGATAACCTCAGGCACCCGTCTCATCTTTGCCCCACACTTAGGGCAAGTAAAGGTTAATTCGTCTACATAGGGTCTATGCAAATCAAGGTCACCTTTATCGAAAATTTGCGCTGCAAGTGAGGGCGCAACGCCTGATTTGTTTCTTAGCTCCTCCACACTGCCAATGCAATCACAGTTGCCACAAGATTCACAGTGCCATATAGGGAGTGGTGTTCCCCAATAACGCTCCCGGGAAAAAGCCCAGTCCACATTATTTTCCAGCCAATCACCAAACCGCCCATACTTGATATGCTCCGGATACCAGTTTATCTCATTATTCCCAGCAATTAGGCTGCCTGTTCTTAGGAGAGGCTGTGCACCAGATCAATCCCAAGCTTGGACGGCTGGTTTCAAGAGAAGAAGCCCACCAGCACGTCGAAAAATGTCGTGATGCGGGCCTGGTGCACATGGTTGGTCGCACCAAATTGGATGTGATGTGGTTGGGCGCTGGTCCCGGGGAGAAATTAATGACCATCTGCAGCTGCTGCCCATGCTGCTGTTTGTCGAAGGTCCTGCCAGAGATCGCGCCCCAGATCAGCGCCAAGGTGAATCGTCTGCCGGGCGTGAGCGTGGTGGTGAATGATAACTGCCTGGGTTGTGGGGACTGCACTCAGGGGATCTGCTTCGTGGATGCGATCCAGCTGGTTGATGACCGCGCCCAGATCAGCGAGAACTGCCGCGGCTGCGGTCAGTGCGTTGAAGTTTGCCCCATTGATGCGATCGAGTTATCCATCCAAGAGGTGGATTATGTTGACCACGCGATCCAACACATCACACAGCTGGTAGACGTCAATTGATGTAGGTTAGTTACATTCGACTACAGCAGCATTTTTTCTCACTCATCAAAGTTTATCGTGCATCCATATTCTGATCTCCAGAAGTATATATGAAGCGAAAATGGCTCTTTCAATGTATTTTTGGTAAACTTGGCCGGGGCACCTTTTATATTTCCAACAATATCTAGATAAATAGGTCCGATGAACAGCTTACGTCAATTCTCCATTCTAACCAGTCCTGATAGGGTGCGCGGTTTTGTATTTGACTTGGCAGTATTGGCAGGAAATATCATTTTTACACTCTCAATTCTGGACCGGAGTGAGAACTTATCAGATAGAAATATAGGCTTCTTACTTCTTGCTGCTATGACCACCCAGCTTCTTGGTGCAGTTTTGAAATCCCGTCCATTACAATACCGGCTAAGCGGAAAATCACCCAGGCAAAC
>JAIWFK010000027.1:0-9500 GCA_048631695.1 Calditrichales bacterium | reverse complement strand
CCTAAACCCCTAGACGAATGTGCTTTAATAATTATTTGGCTGGCCACTCTGGACAGTTCCCAAACTTTCGTCCGAGAAGAAGCAGCCTATACCAGCTTTACAGGAACTGCTCTTATTCTACCTACGACCAGCAAAATAAGTTTATTATATATAGGCGTGCTCGTCAAACAACTGAAGCTTCAGGTTGACCATTCCGAAGGACTGTACAATCAGCATCAACATCTCGAGATAGGCTCCTAATTAGCCAACGGTATTCCTGTTATACTTGTTTGACAAACTGTCTCCTCTTCCTTAGTATGCTAGTAGGCTCTGGTCTTTGACGAAGCATATTTTGACCTCTCAACTGTGAACCGTAACCCAAGGCGTGACCATTCTGAAGATTCTATGAGAAGGAGGTGAGGCTATAACTCCTAAAGAAAAGATTAATAAAGGTATTATCGTAGCTGCCGGTGACGGTGACCGCTTGGGCTCTCTGACCGTCACCTGTCCAAAGGCTCTGTTGCCAGTGAATGGTATGCCATTAATAGGGTACCCCATTAAGGCATTGGCAGCAGCGGGAATTAGAGACATAGCCATCGTGGTTGGTTACTTAGGAGATAAGGTAATAGAGGCGCTAGGCAATGGCAGCGACTTTGGTGTGAGGTTGCAATATATCTATAACCCTGATTATCTCGGTGAGAATGCCATCTCAGTATATAAGGTTGTAGAGTGGGTACAGGGAGAGCCAGTCGTTCTATGCATGGGAGACCACATAATCGATGGGGAGATAGTAAATCGCCTTCTAGACAGGCAGGTCTTCAATGAAACACTTTGTGTTGACTATACGCCGGCTCACCACCATGAAGTGGCCGAGGCAACCAAGGTTACAGTTGATAGTGCTGGTTGTATTAAGGACATTGGCAAGGACCTTGTTTACTGGGATGCCCTGGACACCGGGGTCTTTCTTCTAACAGAGAATTTCTTTGAAGCTCTACATGAGCTTGTTCAACATCATGGCACTGAGGTTACTATCAGTGATGTTACCCGCTTCTTAATCGGCCGGGGACATCCTTTTGATACCTGTGATGTTAGCGGCTGCTTCTGGGCAGATGTAGATACTAAGGAAGATTTAGACATGGTAAGGGGGTAGGGATGGAGGCTGTGTATGATGGCTATATTTCCAAGCACATTAACAGAAAAATGTCAGAGCCAATGGCAAGGCTATTGGCAAAGACAAAGGTAACACCCAATCAGATGACATGGGCAGCGTTCGGCATCGCCCTGCTGTCTTTTGTCAGCTTCGTCTCTGGCCATAATATAATAGCAGCCCTTTTAGTCCAGCTATCATCTATTGTTGATGGTATAGATGGTAGCCTGGCCCGGCTTAAAGGTATGACATCGGAGTTCGGCGGCTTCCTGGACTCTGTACTTGACCGGTATGCTGATATTTTGATAGTGCTGGGGCTTACCTTATGGTCTTTGTCCCATGAGGCATATTCTGGCATTTGGCTAGCCGGTCTTCTAGCTATCACCGGTATCATTTGCGTTAGCTATACCAGAGCCCGCATTAGCCCGAATCATCAGCATCTATTTGATAAAGGATTCAAGTCCCTGGCCTCACGTGATATAAGACTCTTCCTGATAATGCTTGGAGCAGCCATCGGGCAAGCCTACTTCTGTCTTATCGTCATAGCCGTTTTGACCAACGTAGTAGTTTTCTACAGGCTCATTTACATGTATAGATACCTGGGGCAAAGGGTCAACCAATCCAAACCTATCTTACAAAGCAGCGAAGACCCATAAAAACACCGCCAACCTCACTTTCATTTTCAAGTACGTTAGAGATGAGCAATGATTATCCAATGTGATTTTGATGGCACCATTATCAGAAACAATCTCAGTGTTCTGCTTAGAAAGAAATATGCTTGTGGTGACTGGCAAAAGATTGATTCAGATTATCTTCATGGCCATCTAACTGTTGAGCAAAGCAATAAACTTCAGTTTGCATTCATTAAAGAGTCAAAAAATAGACTGCAAGCGTTCGTTCGCCAGCACATTGAGCTAAGGCCGGGCTTTGTAGAGTTTGTCAGGTATTGCCAGGAGAGCGCTATACCTTTTGTTATCGTTAGTAGCGGACTTGATTTTTACATTGAACCTGTATTAGCAGAGATTGGTATGCCGGATTTAGAATTACACTGTGGGCGAACTTCCTTTAGCCCAGATGGCATTGAAGTATCCTACTATGATCCTGAGGGTAATATCATCAACCAGGGATTCAAGAAAAAGTATTTGACTTGGCTCAAGAAACGGGGTAAGAATATCATCTATTTAGGGGATGGACTCTCTGACTTGGAGGCAGCATGTCAGGCTGACCATGTATTTGCTACGGGCCATCTGCTAGATTTGCTCGACACACAATCAATAGCCTGCAACGCTTTTTCTGATTTTTACGATTTAATACATCAGGTTCGCCTTCTTTGATACTTTAGTGCTATTCGGACCGGATCTACTCACATTTCTCCACTCATATAGATTTGTGATGTAGTTTTGAGAAAATCAAGCTCGTGTAGAAAATTTGCACAAGCCGATGGCGTGCGTAAGGGTGTAAAGGAATAAGTATTGAGAAGCGGTTGAGGTAATAATACTACCAGTGGCTGGGGAAGAAGGATTCGAACCTTCGCTGGCGGATCCAGAGTCCGCTGTCCTACCACTAGACTATTCCCCAGCGCACCAAAATTATAGCATGTAGCTGTATCTAGAGCAACAGATACTATTCAGAATCCATTCCCCCTTCCCGTTAACAAGGGCAAGTAATTATACAATAATCTCTACATTGTTTGACATACCCAGCTTAGATGTTTATGCTAAAATTGCTTTAAGAAAGGAGTCTTCATTTTGTCTGATTTAGCTACTCTACAACAAATTCTGGGCATTTCCTTTAATAACCCGTCTTTGCTCGAGCAAGCTCTAGTTCACAGCTCTTATATTAATGAGAACCCCGGCTTTGCCCCAACTTCCAATGAAAGGCTAGAATTCTTGGGTGATGCTGTTTTGGGCTTTATCGTTACTGAAAAGCTATACCGGGAATTCCCTTACTTCACTGAGGGAGAAATGACAAGAGTTCGTGCCACTCTGGTGCGTGGTGATACTCTGGCTCATATAGCAACAACCATTAGACTCGGTGATTACTTCTATCTGGGGAAAGGGGAGGAGGCAAGTGGTGGACGGCATAAGCCAACTAATCTGGCAGGAACCTTAGAAGCATTGATAGCCGCTATCTTCCTTGACCAGAATTTGGTTACTGTCCGGGATTTCATCCTGCGGTTGCTTCATAAGGAGCTACAGAAGATAGTAAGACAGGGTGTAGAGGTTGATTATAAATCACAACTTCAGGAGCTTATCCAGTCTAGGCAGCAGCCGACGCCTGTCTATTATGTAGTAGTAGCAACTGGACCAGACCACAATAAAATGTTTACCGTTGAAGTAAGAGTGGGTGACATTGTCTTGAGCAGGGGAACAGGTAAGAGCAAAAGGATGGCAGAGACTGAAGCCGCCCGCTTAGCCTTAGAACGACTTCCAACAGACTTTACATAGTGGCCCCTCTTTGCTAAACTTTAGCTAATATTATCTATTGAGGTAGATAGGGTTGTTATTATGGGTAAGCGAGATTTCAGACATAGAGAACCAAAGAAACCTAAAAAAGGCGCCAGCAAGGTAACGGTAGCTAGTATCCTACCACCTCCAACCACTGTGGAAGTAGTGAAGAAAGGAAAGAAAGAACCGAAAGTAGAGGAGGAATAAGACAGATAGCAGCTTATCACCAGCTTTATCGAACCGGGGAATTAAAGGCTCGGGTTGAGAAAGCCAAGTCAATACTTGAAGAGTGCTGCTTATGCCCCCGCCACTGTGGTGTTAACCGCTTGGCTGGTCAAAGGGGAAAGTGCCAAGTTACCGACCGAGTGGTAGTTTCCAGCTATGATCCTCACTTCGGTGAAGAGGCGCCTTTAGTCGGTAGGCATGGCTCGGGAACTATCTTCTTCACCTACTGTAATCTACACTGCGTTTTCTGCCAGAACTATGCCATAAGCCAGTTAGGTGAAGGGCGCGTTGTTGACAGCGAGAAACTGGCCACAATGATGCTCTCCCTTCAGGAAATGGGCTGCCACAATATAAATCTGGTAAGTCCAACCCATGTAGTGCCTCACATCCTGGAGGCTTTGGAGCTGGCGGTGAGTATGGGGCTGTATCTACCCTTGGTCTATAACACCGGTGGCTATGATTCTTTGGAAACCTTAGAGCTACTAGACGGGATTATTGACATCTATATGCCTGATATGAAGTATTCTGATGCCAAAATCGCTGAACAATTGTCCGGGATAAAAGACTACCCCAAAGTAAATAAAGCAGCTGTCAAGGAAATGCACCGTCAGGTGGGCGACCTCCAGATAGATGAGCAGGGGATAGCCCAGCGCGGTCTTCTGGTGCGCCACCTGGTACTGCCAAACGGGTTGGCTGGAACTCAGGAGGTAGTGCGTTTCCTTGCCCAAGAGGTCTCCACCAATACCTACCTGAATATTATGGCTCAGTATCGTCCCTGCTACAAAGCCTTTGATATACCATTACTATCCCGGGCGGTGAATAAACAGGAGTTCCATGAAGCTATAGACATGGCCCACCAGCAGGGTTTATACCGACTGGACAGTTATGACTTCCCGTTCCCGCTAAGGCTCGTGATTAAGTAATGACTGACTTAGCCTCGGTTCATGTAGTAGTATATGGCTATGTTCAAGGCGTTTTCTTCCGCGCCTTCGTGTCCCAATGGGCTACAGAGTTAGGTCTAACTGGCTATGTGCGCAACTTACCTGGGGGAGGCGTGGAGGTAAATGCGGAAGGGGAAAGAAAGCATCTAGAAAAGCTAATTGGCTACCTTAAGGCCGGACCACCCGGAGCTAAAGTGGAAAAAGTAGTAATAAACTGGTCAGAATATACGGAAAATTATCCCCATTTTTGTATACGGTATTAGCTACAATTTAGGCTTGAACCTGTCTTAGTCCATAGTATTGGTCACTTTCAAGGAGACGGGATAGAATCTCAGCCGAGGTGCAGTAGGTATCTCCACCGCGACCCTCACATAGTTGCTTGCCTAGTTCCTCCACATCAAGGGGCTCATTACCGTTGGCTAAAAAAAAGCGAAACATACTCTCTAAAATGGGTAATTCGTCACTAATATAACCTTGTACGTGAGAACAGCAGTCCATAATAGTAGTAAAAATGTCAGACGCCGAAATCTCTCCCTCTCCTTCGTTCAACCGCTCATTGCACTTAGGGCACATACCGCTCCGAGCCAAGATAAGAAATGAGCGATTATTCTGCCGATACCAATCCACATCAATAAACCAGCGTGGTCTAGGTTGGCTACCATTTATATTTTCTTCGCTAGCAGAACTATTTGCAGTAATAATCTTCAAGCCTCGAATTCTACTTTGGCTGTCTTAATTAAGTCAAGATATCCCGTCTTAAGCCCCAGTAATTCCTCGACTTCACAATCTACATCATAAGGTTCCCCAACAAACACCTTGCCATACTCCTCAACCTCACCCTGAGTGGGGTCATCGTGGCTAGTGAATTTCTGGCGAGCTTCTATAATACCTAGGTCAAAGGGTAAAGTAAAATAGAGGTCGGCTATCACCCTATCTATCCCCAGACTATATAAGGCTTCCCAGCCATTTAATTCTTCACTACTATACTTGCTACTCGGCAACAGAGTGAGCAGGTTCATTATACTAAGGCTACTCCTATTATCAGAAATCTTTAATGGAGCCACAGTTATTAAGTAGTCGCTAGACAAGATAACATTGGGCACCCAGAAGGTCGGTATAGCCAAAGGCTTAGCTAGAGGGTTGTCTACCTCTACCCAGATACACCCTTTTACATCCAGTGTTAATACTCGCGGAAAATTGTAGCCTAATGCTTGATAGATAGGGTAGATTGGTTCCCCTCCAGGAGTACCTTCAAGTAGAAGAATGTCGGCATCACTGACTTGTCTAATACCATATATTATTGCCGATAATATATCCCGGCTAGTAGTTACTGGGTATGGTACAGGGTAAGAGGCACTGGGTTTAACTAATACACGCCGCGCTCTGGATACCACTGATGGCGGTTCAAAAACGAAATTTGAAGCCTCAAATATCAAGCCTTCCTCCTTGAGTTTGTCTTAGCAACTTTTGATTTTTCTACAATACTCCAATCTAGAATTATTACTCACCTTGTCTCCTGCTACCACCCAAATCTAATTCTCAGGAATATACACCAACCTATTGATTAATGTCCCAGTAGAATTAAATTTTTGAGTGTCGAAAGGGAAGGAGACTAATAAGCAATCTCATATATTTCCTTATAGTGCTGGTTTCGAAACCATGATTTGAATGATGGCTGGGAGCTCTCCCAATCTTAATTTCACTTCAAGTCTTTAAATTAGAATCTAGCTAGGACCTCCTTTGTTACCTCCCTTGCCGTGCCTTTGCCAGCCAAGACTTCGACTAGCTTAATGGCAAACTCAAGTGCAGTCCCTGGCCCCTGGCTGGTGATAATCTTACCATCAACAACAACCCTTTCATCCCTATACTGAGCCCCGGTCAAAGTGCCTTCCATCCCAGGAAACACAGTCACCCTTTTACCTTTAATTACACCTGCCTTAGCCAGTACAGATGGGGCACCGCATATCGCCGTAACATACTTACTGCTATCACACATTTCCTTTACCAGCTTTAATACCCTTTCACTCTTCCCCAAGTTAATAAAGCCTGGATTACCACCAACAAGGATAATAACATCAAAGTTACCAACAGCCACCTTATCTATTAATGTATCAGGTGTTATCCTAACACCATGGGCTCCATCAATAATGCCTTCTTGTAACCCAGCAACAGCAACCTCTATTCCAGCTCGCCGCAGAATATCAACGATGGTAGAAAATTCAATCTCTTCAAACCCCTCTGCTAATGGAACTATAGCTTCCATGCCCTGCCTCCTTTGCTTTCTATTGCTCAGCTAGAGAGAGCACAAGGTTTACCAACGTCCTCACTGGCACACCGGTAGCCCCTTTCACTAGATAGGCTTGTTCCTTTTCACTTAGACTGGTAGCAGCGATATCCAGATGAACCCAGGGCGTGTCATCAACAAATTCAGCTAGAAATTGAGCAGCGGTGATAGCACCCCCGTACTTTCCACCAACATTTTTGATGTCAGCAACATCACTCTTATTCTGCTCTTTGTACTTCTCGTACATCGGCATCTGCCAGATAAGTTCTCCAGCCTCAGCACCAGCCACAATTACCTTGTCCACAAGCTCCTGATTATTACCAAATACACCACTACACACATCACCCAGAGCTACCCTGCAGGCTCCAGTTAAAGTAGCTACATCAACTATATACTTGGCATCAAGCTTCTTAGCATAGCCCAAAGCATCAGCCAAAATAAGCCGTCCCTCAGCATCTGTGGAGATAATCTCAATCGTTTTACCATTCATTGCAGTTAGGATATCGCCCGGCTTTAAAGCATTATCGCTGGGCAGGTTTTCTGTAGCTGGAACGACCGCCATAATATTAATCTTTGGTTTAAGTTGTGCAATGGCACTCATCGCTGCCATGACAGCAGCCCCTCCAGCCATATCTCCCTTCATCTCTCCCATCCCCTCTGATGGCTTTATAGAGATACCCCCAGAATCAAATGTTACTCCTTTGCCAACTAATGCCACATCAAGCTGAGTAGAATCACCCCCCCTGTAATAGAGAGTGATGAATTTAGGCGGTTGCCGACTTCCCTGAGCCACACCTAATAGTGCTCCCATCTTATGCTCCCGCATCTTCTCCTGCTCAAGGACACTAAGCTCAAGTCCATAGGTTTCACTCAGTTTTTTGGCTATATCAGCCATGTCACTGGGGGTCATATAGTTGGCTGGCTCATTGACCATATCACGAGCCAGGTTAGTCGCCTCAGCTAGAACCCTGCCCTTATAGCAAGCCTGCTCCAAAAGAGGGCGTTTAGTTTCGTCAGGCTCCACTATAATAAGCTTCTTAATCTCACCATACTCAGCTTCTTTGGTTATATGTCTACGAAATGAATAGACACCAAGTAGGGCACCTTCAGTCACTGCTTGAGCAGCGTTCTCCAGGCTTATTCCGGCTATTCCCGCTCCCTGAGTAATAGTGGCGATACTATCAACGCCCTTCTGCCGCAGAAACCGGCAAGTCCCAGCTACTACCTCACGAACTCTATCCTGAGATAGCGCCTGCTGCTTACCCAAGCCGGCAATCACCACTCGAGCCGCTGGAAGTTTACTTAGGCTGTAGATAATAGTAACCTCATTAAGCTTACCCTTAATCTCACCATGTCTAATAAGCTGTGAGATAGTCCCATCCAAAGCCTTATCTATAGTAGCTATGTCGCCATCAAGTTGTTCCATTCCCTCAAAGAAATTGACTACGATAGCGTCAGCTTCAATCTTATCAATATCACCAACTATGACCTTAATCTCCATCCTAAAATCCTTTCACTTACTAATTATTAGATTTACCCACTTTTTACATACCAACAATCGCCATAAGTTATTTGCTCGCACCCACCTCCAAACGCACCCTGTAGAGATTATTTTACCAATCCCTCACCCTTTATCCCTCTCCCCTTTATAATGGGGAGAGAGAAGGAATTTCTTAACGGGGTCGACAGAGTCGCAGTCTGGTGATCTTTGGCTCGACTTGGAGAGGGGATACAGGGGATAGGGTAGATAAACATTTCTTAACGCCTCACCTCACGAACAACCTTCTCTAAGACTGGGGTAATATCCCTGGAAGTGTCCACGGCATAGTAGTTGCGACAGATACTCTGAACTGTGGACTTCATTCTCTGGTATACCGACCAATCGGCATCTGATTTGCCCTCCGAATTCTCTAGCCTGGCCCTAAGCCGCTCATACACTACCAGGGACGGTGCTTGAACACGCACCAAGACTAGCTTAACCTCCAAACGGTCAGCAATACTATAGAGATGTTCACGATACCGCTCAGAAAGATTGGTAGCATCTAAAATAAGGGAAACTCCTTTTTTCAGTAGCTTTTCAATGAGAAGGTTAACAGCCCGAAAAAGACGCGAACTTTCCTGCGAGCTATAGTTGGGTGTTGAGAAAAGAGCCTTACGTAAGGCATCACTTTCCAAAATAACAAACGATAGCCTCTCAGCTAACTTGCTACAGAAATAAGATTTTCCTGTTCCGGGCAAGCCGCTCACTGCAATAAATATAGGCCCTACCATCGGTTCAGGAAGCTCCCCCAAGCTCTCACTCAATCGTTCAAGATCGGAGACGAGCTCAATATCTCCCACATGATTGATTATAGACTATTTTTACCCATTAAGCTAGTGTTTTAGCAAAAATTTTGTTAATTAATAAAGTTAAGTTGCTAACCAAGGTAGATTAAAGAGAGTAGACTGATAAATAATTACTAATCTCCGCTATAGAA
>JAIWFK010000026.1:0-9550 GCA_048631695.1 Calditrichales bacterium | reverse complement strand
GGCTTGAGATTGGCATAGCCAGTAGGATTGACGGTGTCCGGGTTGTCAGTGGGGCCCCAGTTGGAGTGGGTGGCGTACAGGCCGTTCGACTGGCCAGTAGAGCCCACACCGGTGACATTGCCATAACGGGCGGGGTTGCCCACCGTGTTCAGCCCCGGCGGGTAAGAGTAACTGCAATTGGAGGCGTTTCCGTTCGAAAAGACCGGATAGATGCCGGCCGCCAGCCAACTGTCGACCGATGCCTGGAACCAACTGCTGTACGAGGTTCCACAATCGCCCCACGAGTTGTTCACCACCTGCGGCCGCCGGTCGGCGTCGGCCGAGCCCGGATCGCCGATCGGGTAGGGGGCGGCAATCCACTGGGCGCATGTCAGGAGCGCTGCCCCCGGGCACGCGCCGTCGGTGCAACCATCACAGGCGATCCACTCGGCGCCCGGCGCCATGCCGATCTGGTTGGCGGCCCCGTTTACCTGGGCGTAAGTTAACTTCGTTTCGTTGAACACAACAGCGTCCCGACTGGGCACATTGCGGGCACTGTCCTCTAGTAAAACCGCTAAATTGAGCATGAATTTTCTCCTTGTTGGTAGACCGACTGGCGGCATAGGGAATAGAAACTGCGAATCCAACGTATTATAGCATAAAAAGGAGTCTTGTGAAGGATTTGTTTTCAAATTGATCAGTGCGGACTGGTTGTATTGCAAATAACCTTGGCAAAAATCGATTTTGAGCGGGTTTCCCATGTCACTGCATTTATTGTATTATGATGGAGCGATGGCGATCAACCAACACAGATATTTACTGCATCAGAGCCACATATTGTTGGCTTTGGCCATAACGGGCATGGGGGTCATATTATTCATCCTTGTCTTGTCCGGCTGTGGTTTTATCGAAGGCGACAGCCAAGTTCCTCCGATCCTTTTTCTTGGATGGGATGAGAATCTGCAGAACCAGATATTCATGGCAATACTAACAACCTGGAAAACGCACAGAAATCAGAGAATAACCTGATGTTTTGCAATAATGAGGTAAATTTTGCCTTTGTCTACCTCTTCAGTTATCGCCGGCAATTCAACAAAGAAGGTGGTTCCTTTCCCTGGTTTGCTTCTGACTCGTATCTTGCCATCATGCTCAGACACAATACCGTGGCAGATACTAAGCCCTAAGCCGGTGCCCCCTCTTTCCTCTCTAGTAGTAAAGAAGGGGTCGAACAGCTTGTTCAGGTGTTCGGTTGTAATCCCAGGACCATCATCCGTAAACACAACTCTGATGCAGTTTTTCATCTCCTCACTTTTAATGCTGAGTTTTCCTCTTTTATTTGCCTCAAGCATGGTCTGCTCAGCATTTAGAATGATATTCAAAAAGACCTCCTGTATCTGATGGAAATCAACCACTGCCAAGTGTCAAGAAAGACCTAAAACTGTTATTCGACTTTATACTATGACTAACGCTATCCTTTAACAAATTTAATCCTAGCTTCGGACCCTCCTTGTCTGAAGGATAGGTTATCACAAATTGCCCTCCCTTCTTCAGTACTCGAAGAATCTCACCAGTGACTTCCCTGTTCTCCTCTATGAAATCCATGACATGAAGGCACAGTACCTGGTCAAAGCTTCCTGCGGCAAATTCTAAATGTCGGGCATCCATGAGAAACAACTCAATTTCCTTACCCAATCGCGATGCTTTCTTGTATGCCTTCTGCAGTGCCGTATTTGAGTAATCTACCCCCACGATGTTGACATCTGCGTTCATTTCCAGGATATGAAACACTTCATTTCCAGTACCAATACCTACGCATAGTACTTTGTCATTGACCCTGAGCTCAAGTTTACTAATACATCTCTCCTGTAATTCCTGATAACGGTTGAGACGGGCCGTGGTAAAATCATACACTCGATTATAAGCAATATTAAAATAAGTCTGCGTCAGTTTCCTGCTAAAGTTCATACTGTCTCAACCACCATAATTAGTATAAAAAACCCACTAAAGTTGCTGCCTGGTAATTTTAAGAAAACTGTTGACGGCGGCAATAATGTCTGATTCGTCGAAGGGCTTTTTCATAACCCCAAAAGGACCATAAGATAGAGCCTGTGCCATCAAATCACTATCGGGAAAGCCGGTTATGATGGTTACCGGCAATCTGGGCTTGATGGTTTTTATCTGGTGAAAAAGCTCGGCGCCATCCATCTCCGGCATTTTGAGGTCAATAAAAACCAGGTCAAAATCCTGCTGTTTCACCAGTTCCAGTCCTTTAGAACCAGTCTCAGCAGTTATTACACTGTGCCCTGAATTCTCCAGGACCTCCGTAAATAGTACTCGAATCATCTCCTCGTCATCAACGACAAGGACGTTTGCCTTTGTCCCAACTGAGCTGCGATGTAGCCACTCATCAATTAACGCCTTATCGAATCTCCAACTGTGACCTACCCTCGTCGCCGGGATTTTACCCTGTTTTAGTAACCTATATATTGTCTTCTCGGTGACCCGCAAATAGACAGCCACCTCTCGAACAGTCATAAGCTCTATCACGTTATACTCTCCTCAAGTCTGGGGCTGTTAATATTTGGTTATTAGTAAAATAACTGTGTAATACCTACTTTGTCCTAGGAAGTTGGAGTTCGTTTAAACACACTGTCCTTCTTGGAATCAAGCGTTGCTTTGGTCGCTGCCCACCGCTGAATTTCTTCCTCAGCTATACCAAGCTGCTGGGCTATATCAATGGTTTTTTGAGTCACCAGCTTTGAGTAGCTGGAAAGCGGGTCGAATTTTGCCTCGACGCCACGGGCGATGGAATCCATTTGAGTAGAGGATTTACCGGTAGTCTGCTTGGTGTCTATAGCAGTGCGGATACTGGTTTCTATTTTATCCAGTTCAAATGGTTTGACTAGATAGTCTGAAGCCCCCAGCTTCATAGCCTCTACAGCAGTATTAACATCATTAATGGCAGTTATCATAATAGTTGCCGTATTGCCATGATTTAGCCATAACTCCCGTAGCACCTCCATACCAGACATTCCAGGTAGCCTGATATCCAACAAGACTGCGTCAAAATCCTCCGCTGCCACTTTGGCGAGAGCGTCTTTTCCGCTGAGAACGGTAGTGCATTTATAACCCCGCTCACTTAGTCCCTCATAGAGAACATCACATATCACCTGTTCGTCGTCAACAACCAGAACACTCAGTTTTTTATTAATCATTGGTCGCCTCCTTGTATTATTGTCACTAAATGATAATTATTGTCTACAAAAGTCTATCATAGTCCTTTTTAAAAAGTCAATACCTTATGCTCGTTAATATGATTAGTGACACACACAACATCCCTCCTCGTCATATCCACTTGTAATTGTTAGCCGAAGCTCTGAGTTGAAGAGCTGAGTTAAGCGACGAGGCAGAGAATCATTCTTGTAGTGGGGCATTCGTTGATATTGATTCGCTGTCTCTTCCCCTCTACTCACAATGGTAAAAAGGGGCTAATAAAGCTTGGGGTCAAATAATTTGAATCTGTATAGGCTTCATTCAGTTTTAGAAGTTCCTTTTACTTTCAGGTTTAAGAAATCCAGTTCGTATTCCTCAATTAGTCCTTCCCCAGCAAAGCTGAAGTATCTATTATTGCCGATGATAATATGGTCTAAAACCCTTATCTGCATAATACTTCCGGCATAAACCAGGTGTCTGGTTATTTCTTTATCACTCTGGCTAGGCTCAGGGTTGCCTGAAGGGTGGTTATGGACGAAAATAAGCGAGACGGCGTTATATTTAATGGCACTTTCTATAACCTCACGTGGGGAGATGGAGCTGCTATTTATTGTTCCTTCAAAGAGGCCTTCTGTTTCTATAATCTGGTTCTGGCTATTTAGATAAATAACCTTAAATACCTCTTTCTTGAGGTCTCGCATTGAGTGGTAGAGATAATCAAAAATCTCCTGGGAGGATTTATAAATGGGCTTATCAATAATTTTCTCTTTAAGAAACTCCCTGGCTACTTCCTGCACCAGCTTAATACCAAAGGCACTGTGAGCACCGATACCATCTATTTGCTGTAGCTCTTGGCGAGGAGCTTCCAGCACCCCTCTTAGGGTTTTGAATTTTTTAATGGCTTCTTTTGCCTGCTGTTTACAATCCTTGCGTGGTGTGCCCAAGCTCAGGAGCAATTCAACAATTTCGTAGTCGTGGAAGCCTTTAAGCCCCGACTTAATGAACTTCTCCCGCAGCCTTTTTCGGTGTCCTTCTGCCGTATCATTCGCAGGCATTTTATATTTTCCTTATGAGTTCAGAAACTATCTTGTCTCTTCCATATTCTAGCACTAAGGGATGAAGGTTTCTATGATTGTTTATCTACCTCACCCCCTTAATCCCCCTCTCCTTCAAAGGAGAGGGGGAAGAATATTGTAAGAGAGGCTTCGCCTCTCTTTAACTCTCTTTTTTATCTACTACCTTGAGGGGGGAAGAGATTTTAGAGAGGGGCTTCGCCCCTCTCTTACCTACACTCCCCCTTCCCTTATTAAGGGAAGGGGGTCAGGGGGATAGGTTACCAAATAATCTCTTAACTTTGTCACATTAGAAGAGAATGATATATTGTGCAAAATCACCTGTTGCTATTCCTCTTTAGAGAAACTATATGTTCTTTCGCCTTTTCTCGATAGCCTAAACAATCCCTTGCCTGTTACCCTAGATACTATTTCATTTTCTTCCAGGTGATGGTCACTCAAAGATAGGATACCACTCGGTTTCAATACTCGGTGTAACTCGGCTAATACTTCATTTGAGTCACTCAACGTATGAAGGGTATCGTATAATAGAACTACATCTATGCTGCTATCTGGCAATCCAGTTTTGCAACTGGAACAAATAGTTGCCACGTTCGTCAATTGCTTTTTTGAGGCAATATTCTGAACTCGCTGAACAGCGAGAGGGTGGATATCCAGAGCATGAACCTTTCCAGATTTCCCTACTAGTTCGGCAGCAGCAATCGAGTAACTCCCCGGACCACAGCCATAATCAAGTATACAGGAGTCGGGCTTTATTCCCGCTTCCCGTAATATATTTTTCCGAGGCAAGAAAATGTCTCGAAATATAAAGCCGAAAGACATAAACCTAAAATCCAGATTACGCATTGGCTTGTCTATATTAATTTCCTCCTATTAAGACTCCAGCCCCAGCCCTTCTTCTCCCACTAGCTCTACCAGCCGCTGGTGGAGTTCAGGGCAGTAATTAATGGCGATATTGGATAGCTTGAGGTTAATAACCTTCTCCTCATTTATTACACATACATTTACCTCATCAAGTCCGGGGAAGTCTTTAAGGGTATCAATTAATTTATGTAGACAGGCTGTATCACTAGCCTCATTATTAGTCTGAGTGATGCTTATTACCAGTCGGCGACCCTTAACTGGTGCCGTGTAGTCTGTAGTTTCCTCAGCTACCACCGTCGCTCCGCTAGGTTGAGAGGTAATGGCCTCTTCACCTTGGGCTGTTTGCGGTTGGTAGCAGCGTACAACATCGCAGTGTAGCTGCACCCGGTCATCTCTCAGCCTTACCTTACCTTCAACCAGTAGTATATTTCCTTCCTGCCACAGGTCCTTAGTACTGGCATAGATATTAGGCCAGACCATAACCTCGATACTGCCATTGAGGTCTTCCAGAACAGCGCTAGCAAAAGGGCGCCTATCTCTGGTAAATAGCTGGCGAACAGAGGTTACCATTCCAGCCACGATAACAGTTTGACCTACCAGCTCGGTGTCAATTTGACCACATAGGCTGATATTCTCTGAGGTCATATTATTGGCAAATGAGTTGAAGGGATGCTCAGAGAGGTATACTCCCAATAGCTCTTTCTCCCAGGCTAGCTTTTCCTTGGTAGGGATATCGGCTGCCTCAAGGTCAAGACTAGGTAGAGGAGTTGGTGTTGTCTCACCCCAGAGGTCAAACATAGTAGACTGCCCTGTTTCTCGGAGACGCTGCTCCCGCTGAGCTAGAGCTAGGATACGATTGGTATTTTGGAGTAGAGTGCCACGGCTACCCAGGGAATCCAGGGCTCCGGTCTTAATCAGGCTTTCTAGTACTCGCTTGTTCACGCCGCGCAGGTCGGCATAGCGGCACAGGTCTTCTACAGATTTGAATTCGCCTCCCTTATTGCGTTGGGCAATGATAGGCTCTATAGCCCCAGGTCCAACATTCTTAATAGCGGTTAGCCCGAAGCGAATGGCTAAAGCGTTGTCTTTAGCCTCCCTTTCTATAGAGAAGCTAGCTTGACTGTGGTTTATGTCAGGGGGCAGTACAGTGATACCCAATCGGCGGCATTCAGTAACCGCAGTAGCTACTTTCTCTAACTGACCAATATTAGTAATCAGGAAAGCGGTGATGTATTCTACCGGGTAGTTTGCCTTAAGGTAGGCGGTGTGATAGGCAATAAGAGCATAACTCACACTATGAGCCTTATTGAAGGCGTAACCGGCGAAGGGCTCAATAAGGTCGAAGACATCAGCGGCTACTTCGGCCGAGAATCCGTTCTTCTTGGCTCGAGTAATGAAGTTACGCCTTTCTTTCTTCATAACCTCAGGAATCTTCTTACCCATTGCCTTGCGGAAGATGTCAGCCTCCCCCAGGCTGTAGCCAGCGAGAGCCTGGACAATAAACAGCACCTGTTCCTGATACACAATCACCCCGTAGGTTTCCTCAAGGAGGCTTGATAGTGCTGGGTGGGGGTAGCGAATGGGTTCAATACCCTGCTTGGCTTTAATGAAGGTAGGGATGTGTTCCATAGGACCTGGGCGATACAGGGCAATCATAGCCGCAATATCGCTGAAGGAGGTCGGTTTAAGCTCCTTGATGTAGCGGCGCATGCCAGCCCCCTCTAACTGAAACACGCCAGCCGTTTCTCCCGAGGAGAGTAGCTCAAAGGTTTTGGCATCATCTATCGGAATATGGTGCAGGTCAATATCAATGCCGCAGTTTTCAAGGATAATCTCCTTGGCTTTGCCCAGGATGGTGAGGTTAGCCAATCCGAGGAAATCCATCTTAAGTAGTCCAATACGGGCAATATCATCCATAGTGAACTGGGTCATAACCGCTGTGTCGCCATTACCCTTGCTTACTTGCTGTAGTGGGACATATCTGGTGAGAGGCTCTTTAGATATGACTACGCCAGCAGCATGAGTGCTAGCATGACGAGCAATACCCTCTATCCTTTTGGCTGAGTCAACTAGATTGCGAACTGTGGCATCATCAGAGTAGATATTGCCCAGCTCGCTATTCTCACTTAGTGCTCTTTCCAGGGTCATACTTGGTGCAAAGGGAACTAACCTGGCTACACGGTCAACATCACTATAGGGCATACCCAAGGCTCGACCCACATCCCTGATGGCTGCCCTGGCGCCCAATGTGCCGAAGGTAATTATCTGAGCGACATGGTCATGCCCGTATTTCTGTGATACATAATAGATGATTTCATCACGGCGGTCATCCTCAAAATCCAAATCTATATCTGGCATCTCCTGGCGCTCCAGGTTGAGGAAGCGCTCAAAGACCAGCTTATTTTCAACAGGGTCAACCTCAGTGATACCCAGGCAGTGAAGGACAATACTGGCAGCAGCACTACCCCTAACCCCAAACAGAATGTTATGTTCCTTAGCGAAGGAGATGATGTCCCAGACAACAAGGAAGTAGTTGGCAAATTGGGTCTGTTTTATTACCTCCAGCTCATGGTTGAGTCGCTCTTGTATTTCAGGGGTAGGTTGGGAGTAGTGTTGCTGTAAACCCTGATTACAGAGTTCAGCCAGGAACTGGTTAGCGGTTTTGCCTTCAGGTAGCTCTATCTCAGGCAGGTGAAGACGCCCAAACTCAAGCTCGAGGTTGCACATTTCAGCAATGCGCTCGGTGCTCTCCAGAGCCTGAGGAATATCGTTGAATAGCTCTGCCATCTCCTGTGGGCTCTTGAGGTAGAAGAAATCGCCCGCCATCTTCATTCTTTTATCATCATGGATAGAGGAGTTAGTACCGATACATAGCAGCAGGTCATGAGCTGAGGCATCCCCCTGGTTGATATAATGGGCATCATTAGTTGCCACCAGTGGTATATCCAGCTCACTGCTCATAGGAATGAGACGCTGGTTTATCTGCTCCAGCTCAGGAATAGGATGTCGCATAATCTCTAAGTAGAAATCGCCAAATATTTGCTTGTACCACAAGGCAGCCTGTTTTGCTTCCTCAAGGTGCCCTTCCAGAACAAGTTGGGGGACTTCACCACGGACACAGCCAGAGAGGGCGACAAGACCATCGTGATACTGCTCAAGAAGCTCTTTATCCACCCTTGGCTTATAGTAGAAACCCTCAAGTTGTGCCTTGGTGGTGAGCTGAATTAGATTGCTATATCCGGTCTGATTTTTAGCTAGTAAAATAAGGTGGTAGTTATTCTTATCCTTAGTACTACGGCTGAAGCGACTGTTTTGGGCGACATAAACCTCGCAGCCAATGATAGGCTTTATACCTGCCTCCTTGGCGGCCAGGTAAAACTCAATAGCGCCATACAGAACTCCATGGTCAGTTATCGCCAGGCTATCCATCCCCAGCTCTTTGGCTCGTTTAACCAGTTGAGTTATACGACACATGCCATCAAGGAGGCTATACTCAGTATGGACATGAAGGTGAGTGAACATGGCTTTGACTAATTATAGCATAGGGTTAGTTTTTGGGGTATTTTAACAGCAACAGTGTAGAAACTATCAGTAAATTTCTTTGGACTGCTCAGCAACCTATCCCCCTAACCCCCTTCCCTTATAAGGGAAGGGGGGATAATTATTTTATGAAGGGTCGTTAGCCCCTTCAATCTACCCTCAATAAGCAGCCTCAATCAAAATGTTATTGCTTTACCAGGTTTATTCTGTTCACTCTTCTCAGAATAGTATTTAGGGAGTTTAAGAGGGGCTTCGCTCCTTCAAACTACCTTTAACAGGTGACCTCAATTAAGAGGTTTTCGATCCACCGAGGGCGGGCGGGAAGAGGGAGTTACCAAACAACCCTAGTCTTTTTCGCCCTGACAGTGTAAAATCTTGGTATCGAATTGCTTGCCGATGTCCGTTGTCCCCACCCATTCCCCCTAGGAGCTTCGCTCCTAGCCTCAGCGGATGCGGGAGCAAAGCCCTGAAACCAAATCTAGGGTGGGTGGGAATAATTAGGTTATTAAACAACCTTAATGCTAGCGATTGGGGATAAAATTGAAAGGTCTTGGTATTGCCGCTAAGTGGCTGTTCATATTATGTTTGCCCATCTTATTGCTGACGGTGAGCATTGGCTGGGCGGTAAATAGTCTCTGGCTGTATAAATACGGCTTTAGTAAATATAATGTCAGCCAGACTACCGGCTTAGCTGATTCAGAGCTGGAGAAGGCAGCCACCGGGCTGATTAGCTATTTCAACTCTGATGAGGATTACATTAGCCTTACGGTAATGAAGGACGGCGAGCCGTTTGAGCTATTTAACGAGAAGGAGGTTATTCACCTCAGCGATGTCAAGGGTCTAATTTGGCTGAATTATTGGGTCTTGTTGGGGACGCTGAT
>JAIWFK010000025.1:0-9575 GCA_048631695.1 Calditrichales bacterium | reverse complement strand
CATCATCTCATCACATTTTGCCTTATCTGCGTCTTTACACTTATCAGGATGGTAGCGATTAGCTGCTGTTTTGTAGGCTGATTTTACCTGCTTCAGGGTAGCTGCTTCACCCAAGCCTAACAATCGTCGTGCTTCGTCTATTTGGTTAAAATTAGCTATATTTAATCCCCCAACTCTCTCTTCAGCGATTTCATTTTACTATCTATGCTTGAATTCTTATCTCGCCGGTCGTCAATCTTAATTGTAGTTACTACCCTCATAACTCCGGCATTAAAGACAGCTTCGTGCATCTTCCGAGCTAAAGTCAGTACTCGGCCCAAATCACCATCAATGATTGTTCCCATTGCTGTTAGCTCGTACTTTATATCTTTCTCACCCTCAAGTACCTTCACTGCCTTAGCTATATATTGACTCAGCGAAGGTGTTGGCGTACCTAGAGGAACTACGCTAATTTCAACCAGTGCCATTTATCTAGACCTCAACTTTCTCTTTTAGCGAATGAACTAGAGACTGCTAATGCAGGCGCTCCATTAGGTTGATTAGCTTACCATCAAGATAGAGCTTCACTGCTTCATCAATATCTCTTACATCGGTGACGATAGGCTCAATATTATAGCTCTGCATACTCTCATAGGCTCCCCAGCCCATACCTCCAACAAGGAGAATCTGGCAATCAGAGATAGTCTCAGCCATGCTCTGGTGTCTTATTTGTGAGCCAGCTTCGTAGCCATGGCGCTCACCAGGGGCTAAGTCAGAGGGTTGGTGGGCAGCAAAGGTATGATGTCCAGTCTTGTCTCGTGTCTCTTTGCTCACAATCTCACCTTCTTCTACTGACACCACCACATAGAATGGTGCCCGACCAAAGTGCTGGCTGATGGTGGTTCCATCATCAGATATGACTGCAATATTCATTATATACTCACCTCCTATGGCATATGCCCTCACTGGAGCAGGGCGGTATTTCACAGCGCTCCGTTCTACCACAGCAGGTAGTGCCCGCTGTATCAGCTTCTACCTTCAGCAAGCTGGGAACAGAGAGTAGCTTATCTAGGTTATGGCTACCACAGTTAGGGCAGGTAACAGTTCTACTGTTCGAGGAAGTACGGAAGAAGAACTCGGACACTTTCCCGCATTTCTGGCATTTATATTCATATATTGGCATTTGCACCTCCCTGTTTATTTTCAAGAGATCTTGAAATAGCTTTCCATAATCCCTTTATTTGTTGTGTAACATTGTTACTACAATATTCTACCACTGGCAGTCCCTGTACCAACGCCTCAGTTACCACATTATCAAAGGGAATCTTTGAGGCGACCTCTATTCTCTGACTATGGCAGTAATTCTCTATTTGGTGGCTGTTATCTTCATTGAGGTCATATTTGTTGATGCATACTATAACAGGGACATTGAAGTGTTGACAAACGCTAATGGCTCTATCGAGGTCGTGTATACCAGATAGGGTTGGCTCAGTGACGATAACTGCCAGATTCACCCCAGATATGGAAGAGATGACTGGGCAGCCAATACCCGGTGGTCCATCGCTTAATATATAATCAACCCCTTTCTTTTCAGCAATGAATTTAGCCTGTTGCCTGACTGTGGCTACTAATTTTCCTGAATTTTCCTGGGCTATGCCCAATTTAGCGTGAACCAGGGGCCCATATCTGGTATCGGCAGTGAACCAACTTCCCGATAGGTTCTCCTCCATAATGATAGCCTCTTCAGGGCAAACATGGTAGCAGAAACCGCAGCCCTCGCATGAGATAGTATCAACCTGGAAATCATTTATAGCATTGAATCGGCACAAATCCTGACACAAACCGCATTGTGTGCATTTATCTTTATCTATAACTGCCTTGTGTCCGCTCCAGAACTCGTGTCTCTCTTGAGTAACTGGCTGAATAATAAGAAAGAGGTCAGCAGCATCAACATCACAGTCTACTATTACCTTATTCTTAACCAAGACAGCTAGGGAGGCTACAATAGTAGTTTTGCCAGTGCCTCCTTTGCCGCTAATAATCACAATCTCTTTCATCTTTTTAACCTTGGGTCTGGTGTACTATCTGCTCAATATCATTATCAAGCTTGAGGAATGCTTCCTGCCACTGTGGTATTCCTTCCACCAGAGTAATCCCCCGAGAGTATAGTCGGGCAATCTCAATATCCAGTGGTATTCGCAACAGAATGGGTATACCTTCCTTGCAGCAATACTCCTCAACCTTACTATCGCCGGCACCATCTCGGTTAATTACTACACCACAAGGGATATTCAGCTTGTTCACCATATCTACCGCTAAGACCAGGTCATTAAGACCGAAGGGGGTGGGTTCAGTCACCAGCAAGCAGAAATCACTACCCTTTACTGTTTCAACCACCGGGCAGGATGTTCCTGGGGCAACATCAATAATTACGAGTCTTTCTTGATTAATACTCCTCTTTACCTCCTTGATTACAGGGGGAGCCATAGCCTCACCGATGGTAAGCTCACCTTGGATAAATTCAATACCTTTTGAGTAGCCTGTCTCTAGTGTTCCTACCTTCTTATTTACCTCGGAGAGGGCATCTTCAGGGCAGAAATAAGAGCAGGCACCACAGCCGTGACAAAGCTCTGAGAAAATCAAAACATGTTTCGGGAAAACAGCAATAGCGTTATAGGCACAGACCTCAGCGCACTTGCCACAATAGGTGCACCTCTTCTTAACTAGCTGGGGGATTGGGATAGAAACTGTCTCCTTATGGCTAAATAATGGCTTTAGAAAAATATAAGCATTGGGCTCCTCTACATCACAGTCGAGAAGCTGTACTGCTTTTCTATTTTCTAATGATAGAGCCAGGCTGGTGGCGACTAGGGTTTTTCCAGTGCCACCTTTCCCGCTGGCAACAGCTATTATCACTTCATCCCCTCACCATCTTGGTGCCACACTGGGGACAGCTCAGATTATAGCAGGGAACTCCGACTTGGTGAGGAAGCCCTGCCCCGCAATTGGGGCAGACACAACTTCCACTAGGTCCAGCTCCGGGACTCGTTCCTCCCATCCTACCTCTGCCTCCTCCCCCTCGTCCAACACCTCTTCCTCTTCCCAGACCACCGCTCGAGGGTGGTCCTGTTCCATCTCCTCTAGGCATAATAACACCTCCGATAAAGAACTGACTGTCTTTTACCTCATTGACGGTAGTCCACAAGTGCCTGTGCTGCATGTGGGGCAACTTATTTCTGATGGCTCACTTGTGCTTGAACCTGGGCTGTAGAATGAGGAGAACAGCCGTCTCGGATTTTGCGCGGTACACTTGGGGCAGATTAACTTAGAGCCGTCCTCACCAATGGGCTGAATAACCTCAAACTTCCCTCCGCATTGGGTGCATTGGTATTCATAGATTGGCATAATTTATCCCTCCTTCGAGCCCTTCAAGTCTTTTAACTCTTCTATTAATTGGAAAATGGAACACTCATCAGTATGATTTTCCTTACCACACTTAAAGCAAGCTCCTGCCGCTGCGTTAATAGCCTTGTCTATCTCCTCCTTACTCACTTCCTTGCCTGCGTATTTCCAGATGGGCATAATGCATCCTCCTCTTCATCTTTTGACTTCTCCCAGTTCCTCAATGCGGCGCTGAATGTCAGCCAATTGTTGCGCCAGCATCTGCGATTGGGCTTTGAGCGCCTCTATCTCCTGCTCTGGGCTTGCCGGCTGGGGTGCTGGTCCAGCCATAGGCATCATCCCAGCTCCCATACGACGACCTATTCCCATACCACAACCCATTCCTCTGCCCATGCATCGTCCCTTTCCCATACCCATACCTTGCTCCATTCCTCCCCCACCTATACCAAAGCCTGTGTTAGCCCCCATACCGGGAGTAACACCCATACCAAAGTGGGCGCCTACGGTAGGTTGTGGGGTAGCTTCAAACTGCCCTGACTTGTAGCCCTGAACAGCATCTCGGATTTTCCCGCTAACCCCGGTGATTACCTGGATTCCAGCGGCTGATAATACCTGATAGGCATTGGGACCACAGTTGCCGGTAAGCACCACTTGCACTCCCTTTTCAGCGATCATTTGACCAGTGGAGATGCCAGCTCCACCGCCAGCAACGATGTTTGGGTTTTGCATAGATTCAAACTGCATCGTGTCCGGGTCAACAATAATAAAATACTGGCATCGCCCAAAGCGCGGGTCTACCTCAGCATCAAGGCTCGTACCCGTGGCTGATATAGCAATATTCATACTTATCTCTCCTTCGCTTCTAGGTCACGCATTCTGCTCTCAACCTGCTCCAGTTGCTCCCGTATAGCTTGAGCCTGGTTCTTCAAGAAATCAAGCTCCTGCTCTAGGGTCATACCTGGAGCAGTTGTCGGCACTCCTCCATAAGAGGGATAGGGTGCTTGTCCTGCTTGCATTGACTGCCAGTAAGCCTGAGCCTGTGGCGTCGGCCACTGACCAGTCATAAGATAGGTTGCTCCTGGACCTAACCCTGTGGGGCTTCTTCCTTGCCAGCCTGGGCTAAAGCCAAATCTCATCCAGCCGGGAAGCCCGGTCAGTTGGTACATCCACCGGTATCCTCTACCTCCATTAGGCATAATGTCACCTCCTATTTACTAAGTTCTTCTAGCCTTTTTCTAATGCTAGACAAATCGTTTTCTAGCATACGGGCTTGGTCTTCTAGTATGGTAATCTCCTGCTCCTTGAGCATAGCTGCCCCCAGCCACTGCCATGACCTTCATAAGGCACTCTATAACCTTGCCAGGGATGCATATATCCCCAACACATTGGTCCCATTCCAAAACACATAATTTACCTCCTATTATAAAAATTAATCTAGATGAGTTCAGTGTCTACCTCACCATCCAAACCAGCCTCTTCCTAGCATTTTCTCATCTCCCTTATTCAATTATTGTATTTTAGCTAACGCCATCGTCGACCACATCGCCACCGAACTTGTCGATTACCAAACCATAGCTGATTACCAAGATAACCGGGCACACATCTAGAAGCAAGTCCAATTACTCCTTGGGGTTTACCCCAAGGGATGGGGAAGGTTAACGCCTGTCTGCCTCTGATTGCTGTCGGTACCGGTACCACCTCATAGATAGCACCGGTTGGGCATATTCTAGCGCAAGTGCCACACTGAATGCACAGCTCCTGGTTTATCACTGCCAGGCCACCATGGATAGTTATGGCGCGTTGCGGGCAGTCATTAACACAGACGCCACACCCAGTACATTTACCGCTGTCTAATATTGAGCATGCTTTATCACTTTACTAGCGCCATCACGACCACAGTGCCTTCTCCATCCTCCCCTCCCGAAGCAAATCCCTGGTGGATAGACAGGCTGAATATTTAGGCTGTTGCACATAGGGCAAGCTAGAGGAGAATTACCCGCCATTGTTTCAAAGGGCACATCCCATTGATGACCATCATCATCGCACCGGAAGCGGCTGGTAGCCATCCTAAAGTTACCACCATCAATTCTAATCGCCTTGCCATTAATCAGCGACTCAGCCACCTTCCTTCTGGCTGATTCCAGCACCCTATGGAAGGTAGGGCGTGAGATGTGCATCCTTTGGGCGCATTCTTCCTGCTCCAGCCCTTCCAGGTCTTTAAGACGGATGGCTTCAGCCTCCTCCATAGAAAGGCATACTTCCTTGAGCAAGGCGAGGGGTACTCCTGCTGGCTTGAAGTATGTTATCTGTGGCATAAAACTAATACAACGCCACTTGGGTGGTCTGGGCATAATTAAGATTTTCCTCTAATAATGAACATATGCTCATAATAACGAATAATTTACATTTTGTCAAGTTCTATAAGCTCACTTGGGTAAATTGCGGATAATCCCCACTGTTGTTATAATATCTATAACAAATGGGGCTGTAGCTCAGTTGGGAGAGCGCCTCCTTTGCACGGAGGAGGTCAGGGGTTCGAGTCCCCTCAGCTCCACTCTATATAACGAGCACCAAATATTGAGAAGTGACGAATTTATCCCATCCTTAGGCATTCAAATTTTGACTATCGGCTGATACCGCTATCTTCATGAGCTATATCCTCTATTGGAACGGATGATCACCAAACCCACTGCAGTATCTAATCCGGTATGTGCTATTATGTGTACGTTGGAACAACCTTACGAGATATAGCACTCAGCCCATCTCCGTATCGAGTGCGAGAGATTCACCGGAAGGTGTCTGGATAGATGACGGTAGCAATCGAAGTATTAAAACACGCTTTGATAATCACGCTATTTGTCTTCGTCATGATGGTGCTCATAGATTACATCAACGTCATGACCAGGGGGCAGCTATCAATAGCCGTTAGAGGCGGTCGATGGCGACAGTATTTCGTAGCATCATTTCTTGGGGCAACCCCAGGATGTCTCGGCGCCTTTCTCAATGTTTCCTTCTACGTTCATGGTCTGCTCTCCTTTGGTGCTATCACTGCCGGGATGATTGCCACTAGCGGCGATGAGGCCTTTATTATGCTGGCCATGTTTCCGGATAAAGCCCTGATGCTTTTCGGGGTATTGTTTTTCCTAGCCATAGGTTCTGGGTGGTTTATAGACATGGTGGCCGGAGCCTTGAAGATCAAGCCATGCGAGGCGTGTCAGCTACAGCAGGTTCACACCGAAGAAGCGGAGGAATGCCGCTGTTTCAGTCTAGGGCAGATATTACCCCAAATAAAATCTATTTCACTACCCCGCCTCATAGTTCTACTCTTTTTGGTACTTTTTGCTATCGCAATTTTGATTGGTATCCTCGGTCCACCAGTATGGAATTGGCAAAGAATCATTCTGGCAATCCTGCTACCAGCAGCGATTTTCATAGCTATAACAGTGCCGGAACACTACCTCAAAAAACATATTTGGGATCATATTGTTAAAAAGCACCTGTGGAGTGTCTTCCTCTGGACATTTGGTGCCTTGTTAGTTGTAGATTTGGGCTTAGAGTATTGGAATCTAGAATCCTTTGTCCAAGCACATATAGTCTGGGTACTCATCATCGCTACTCTGGTTGCTATCGTTCCTGAATCTGGGCCCCACCTGGTATTTGTAGCGATGTTTGCTGACGGGCTTATTCCCTTCTCTGTACTGTTGGCTAGTTCGATTGCTCAGGATGGCCACGGTATGCTGCCACTCCTTTCCTACACGGTGAAAGATACTGTACTTATCAAGCTTTTCAACCTAGCTATCGGCCTTGGGGTAGGCCTAATCGTGTACTCGCTTGGGTGGTAAGGACTTACTGTTAGTTCTGGCAACTATATTGCCGGGTGATACCAAATCAAAGGGTTAATGTCGGCGAAATCAGTTATTATCCCACTTAAAAGTGGTCCTATAGCCATGCTGATACTGAACGCCATAGCAAATACACTCATAGCTAAGCCCATACCAAGTTTCCTGTCTTCATTTATTATCAGGGCTAGGGCGGCTGGCGTGGAAATTGCACCACTGAGTCCACCGAGGGCACACAGCTTCCAGTAGTTGATAGAAATTATGTACCAGAGGAATCAAAGCCAAGAAGGTGAAGTTGGTGAGGTTGCCGATAATCACCAGGGCTCTTCTATTGAATCTGTCAGCGATGTTACCTGAGAGAGGTTGAAGCAGTGCCATCAGCAGGATGTTAACTGCTAGCAGGACTCCTATGAGAGTTGGACTCAAGCCAGGGTATGTAGCGGCTAAGATTGGGATGAAGCAAGCAAAGGCTCCCCTTCCCAAGGAGAATGATAATCGATAGCTAAGAAGACCCTTGATTATACCACTGGTGCTCATCTTTGCAAGGGATATGTTTGCGCTTATAGCTTGTGGCTGGTATAATCAAGAGGATTTTTATTCAGTAGACTGATAGTGATTCCA
Organism: Calditrichales bacterium; assembly: GCA_048631695.1. Lineage (GTDB taxonomy): Bacteria > Chloroflexota > Dehalococcoidia > Dehalococcoidales > W498 > W498. Next base: position 1,734 of record JAIWFK010000025.1, on the reverse strand, counting down.
ATAGTGGTTTCTAACAAAGGGAAAACCGAAGTTAATAGTGAAAAGTCAGACATAATGCGACACTCGGTAGCCCATGTCATGGCAGAGGCTGTTCACTCTATCTTCCCTCAAGCTAAGTTTGGCATTGGTCCGGCTATTGAAAATGGCTTCTACTATGATTTTGATTTGCCTCGCTCATTGACTCCCGATGATTTACCATCCATTGAAGCGAAGATGAATGATATAATCGCTTCAAATGCACCCTTTAGTAGACAGGAAGTGACTAAGGAGGAGGCTCGACGACTTTTTGCTTCACAGCCCTATAAGCTGGAGTTAATTGATGAAATTGAGGACGAAAGGGTTAGCTTGTATCAGCAGGGCTCTTTTATTGATTTGTGCCGCGGTCCTCATGTGAGTTTTACCGGTGAAATCAAGGCTTTTAAGCTGGTTAGCATTGCTGGAGCCTACTGGCGGGGTGATGAACACCAACCTATGTTACAGCGAATATATGGCGTTGCTTTTGATACTAAGGAGGCTTTGGACGAACACTTAAGAAAACTGGATGAGGCGGCAAAGCGTGACCATAGAAAATTGGGTAGGGAGCTTGATTTATTTAGTATCCACGATGAAGCTGGCCCAGGGCTGGTTTACTGGCACCCTAAAGGGGCGGTAATAAGGCGAGTTATCGAGAATTTCTTGACAGATGAGCTTATTAAGCGTGGCTATGATGTGGTATATACCCCCCATATCGCTAAACTTGATTTATGGAAAACTAGCGGTCATTGGGACTTTTATCATGATTACTTATATAGCCCCATTGAAGTGGAAGGACAGGAGTATATCATTAGACCAATGAATTGCTTAGGTCATATAATAATTTATAAATCAAGGCGGCGCAGTTACCGGGAGCTACCGCTACGTTATGCTGAGTTGGGCACTGTTTATCGCTATGAGCGCTCTGGGGTGTTGCACGGCCTATCAAGAGTCAGGGGCTTTACCCAAGATGATGCCCATATTTTTTGTCGCTTTGACCAGTTAGAAGATGAAGTAGTGGGAGTGTTAGATTTAGCTCGCTTTATGGTAGATACATTTGGATTCACCAATTACCAGGTATTACTTTCTACCCGACCTGAGAAATATGCCGGTACCGTCCAGGTCTGGGAAGAGGCTACGGGAACGCTAGAGCGAGCTCTAGCTCGGATAGGGATTGACTATCAAATAGACCCGGGAGAGGGTGTATTTTATGGACCCAAAATAGATATTAAATTCGATGATGCTCTGGGAAGGGCATGGCAGGGACCTACAATTCAAGTTGATTTTAACCTTCCCCAGCGCTTCAATGTTACCTATATTGGTGAAGATAACCAAGAACACCTGGTGGCGATGATACATCGTACTGTGCTGGGTAGTATGGAACGGTTTATGGCTTCGCTTACTGAACATTATGGCGGCGCCTTCCCGGTGTGGCTAGCACCACTTCAGGTGAAGGTAATCCCGGTGGCCGATCGTCATCTAGACTATGCTCGTAAGCTAGAAACTGAGCTTAAGGGTGAGGGAGTGCGTGCTGAGGTTGATACTCGGTCAGAAACGGTTAACCTCAAAATTCGACAGGCGCAACTTGATAAAATACCATATATGCTGGTAGTGGGTGATAAAGAGGAAGCTACTTCAACCGTTTCCGTCCGTTTGCGTAGTGGAAAGCAAATGGCTTCTCTAACTTGTGATAGCTTCAAAGAAACTCTTAAACTAGCTATA
>JAIWFK010000024.1:0-9754 GCA_048631695.1 Calditrichales bacterium | reverse complement strand
CAATACTTGCTTTAAGCCTTACCTCTTGTATCTCACCAATAATAGTCGCTGAGTTTAGAGTTCCTTCTAGTTCTTTAATCCGTCCTTCCAATTGACCGTGCTGTTCTCTAGCCGCCTCCAGAGGTGCATTCTCGCGGAAGTCCTTGTCTGCTGCGGCTCTGCGCATTTCATCAATAGCCTGAAGACGCCTACTCTTGAGGGTAGCTAACTCAGCTTCCAGTTCAGTATACCCTTGCTGAGTTAAGGAATTCTTCTCAGATAAATCCTGCCTAATTGAAGACTGAGCCGGAGTTTTCCCCCTTTTAGCCTTAAGGTGAGTAGCCAGATTACTCTTAATCCACCTCTCCTTCTTAGCATACACCAGGAAGGCTTGTATTAACTCAAGCTTTTTTATGTAGTCGGTATCCGATAATGACAGGTGCTCAGCATAGCTAGCTACCTCAGGAGCAGTAAGTTCAGCTAACGCTCGTTCCCACCCATACCAACGAACAAACCTATATACCTCCTGCTGGCTTGCTTTCACTTCTTCAGGCGATAAACTAGCTAGAAAACGGTTGGCTGCCTCACCTAAGCTTGGACTCTGGCTACTACTATTCATTTCTAAGACACTCCTGTAACTATAGTTTTCAACTGTTTTCTCCTAAATGAAACGGTATCTTCATCATCTCAAGGGCTTTAGAAATTGCCCCGTGCCCCATCAATCTCAATACAGCCTTACCATGCCAGTCAAAGGACAAATCCTCAGCTTTAAGTAAAGCCTCATCAATACCATTAGAGCTTATTATGTCAAATATTTTATCAATATGCCTGTCACTCAGGCGCTCATAAAACTTTCGGGCGTAATAGTCTATTCTCAGCTCTTGCCCAAGCTTTCTCCTCCACTTTCTCTCATAGCTAGCCAGAGCTTTAGTTGATAAGTCATCTTTTTCTAGCGCTTGTTGCAGAGTATTAACTGCTATATCAGCACATAATAAACCATAATAGATACCGCCGCCAGTGGTTGGCTTCACTTGTCCAGCGGCGTCTCCTACAACTATTAACCGCTGGCTGTAACTTCTAGCCAGCGGTTTTAGAGGAATCCCACCGTAGCTTAGCTCAGCCTCGGTTGAAGTTATTTTCCCCTCATCCAACAAGGCGGACATTAACTTTTTAAGATAAAGCCCTGGGCTGCGGCGTGACAGCAACCCAACTAAGGCTCTCTGCGGTGAGGTTGGTACCAGCCAGGCAAAAAATCCAGGCGCTATATCCCGACCGAAATAGACCTCTACCTCGTTAACCTCAATAGTTTCTACCTCAGCTTGGGTTCCTATGACAAAGTCGCCAGCCTTACCCAGCCCTAGCCCTTCAGTAAGTTTTGAGCCAAAACCAGTGGCAATGACTACAGCTCTGGCTTCAAAGTTTAACCTTTCTCCAAGACTAATTGCCTTAATGTTAACCTTATCATCCTTGATATCTATATTACTTACGAGGCAGTTTAATACATATTCTGCCCCTTTGTCCTGAGCCTTTTTAGCTGCTGACACATCAAAAGCCACTCGGTCTACAATACAGGCTTGGGTTTCTTTTCGCCAAAGCCTAAGCAACCTCCCTGAAGGTGAAAATAATCTGGCACTATTTATCCGCTTTAAAACAACATTACTGTCAATAGCGAAAGAGTCAACGCACTCTTGGCTTATGATGCCGGTACAGCAAACACACTGTCCCGGTTTTTCCTTTCGCTCCAGCACCATCACACCATAGCCTATCCCAACCAGCTTATATGCAATATAGCTGCCTATCGGTCCACCACCTGCCACTATTACATCATACAAATTAGTCCCCTATTCACTATTAATTATATACCCAATTCAGAACGAATGCGGAGAAACTTTATCAGGTTATCACGGGCAATAAGTCCGATAACCCTACCCTCACTTACTACCGGCATCTGGTTTATATCATTTGCGTCCATCTGCTCCAGTATGCTTAAGGCATTCTGGTCAGGAAGAGCTACTTTTAGTTTATTGAGTGGAGTCATTATATCTTTTACTTGAGTTACATCCCAATTTTGCCGAGGAAGGGAATTAATATTATTTAAAGTAAGAATCCCATTTAACTTACCTTCATCAACTACCAGGAAGAAGCGACGACCACTGGCAAAGACATACTTCTGAACCACTTGGCTAATAGTAGTATTGGAAGGGACTACAGGGCAATCAGAAGTCATCACCTGTGAAGCAGTAAACTCAAGCAGCGTTTCTCGCCATTGAGCCTGACGATAGCTAGCTGAGGCAGCGTTTTGCAGGAACCAACCGATAAATACTAGCCATAAACCACTAAACCAATCTAAACCAAATGGATGAAGGAAGGCTATCAAAATACCACCTAGAATAAAAAGATAACCTACGCCCTGCCCTACTAGTGTGGCAATTTTAGTGGAGCGCCGGTAGTTGCCAGTAATCTGCCATAGAATAGAACGGAAAACACGGCCGCCATCTAAAGGGAAGCCAGGAATCAGATTAAATATTGCCAGCGCCACATTTATATAGGCTAACCAATAAACCATGATGCCTATAGGCTCAATAATGCCTGGGGTAAAGAACCAGAGCAGGAAAAACAAGCCACCAATTGCCAGGCTACAGATAGGACCGGCGGCCGCCATCTTGAGTTCAGCACTTGGGCGTGTTGCCTCCTTTGTCATCTGAGCGACACCACCAAAGATAAAAAGGGTTATACTTTTTATTGGAATGCCATTGGCTCTACCTACCAGGCTGTGAGCTAGCTCGTGGGCAACTATTGAGGCAAAAAACAACAGGCAAGTAATTATGCCTATAATCCACCGAAGTGGTGATAACCAGTAAGGGGAGACCAATAAGATTATGAAGAAAATAAATATTACAAACCAACTATAATGCAGCCTGAGCTGTATACCAAAAAGCTTGCCTAAATTAAGCCCATTACCCATTTTCAGTTAATGTACTTTCCTCACTTCGTTGTAGAATTTCTATAGCAACCTCAGCCGCTCGCTTCCCTGAGAGGAGCATAGCGCCAAAAGTGGGTCCCATACGTGGTAAACCGTAAACAGTGGCTACCGACATACCAACTACAATTAATCCAGGATAGACCTCACCAGTTTGCTCCACTACAGCCTCTTCCGATTTCTCAATCCACAAGGCTCCCTCTCCAGCTAACTTGAGTAAACCCCGCTGCTCCAGTTTTTTAGCCACACAGGCATCATGACCAGTAGCATCAATTACCACCCTTGTTTCCAAGGGTATTGGGTCAAGGGCTGAAACCTCCTTAGGCAGATAGGCAATAGGACTCCAATTAACCACTACGCCGGCTACTCTGTTATCTTCTCGCACTACCAAGTCTTCCATAAGAGTCAAGTTGAGAAACTTAACCCCAGCATCACAGGTAGCCGCAATGAGCTTAGAACAGGCATGTGGGGAGTCAGCTACATAAAGACCTTCGGTAGCTACGGAGTAGGGTACGTCCAACTCATCAAGAATCTGCTGGGCAGGTGCTCTTAGAGTCACCTTATTCATGAAATAACCACCCACCCAGAAGCCGCCACCCAGATAGTTATTTCTCTCTATAAGCAAGACTTTATATCCAGCCTTACCAAGCTCCCTCCCAGCTATGAGCCCGCTGGGTCCACCACCAACAATAATGGCATCGCTGTAGACATACTCCTTAAACTGGAGCAAGAAGCTACTCACGATAGCCTTGGTTACTTCCCCTTCCCTGACCCGGTGAAATAATGGCATATCAACCACTCCTCTCTATTATGTAGAAGCTAGCATCTTGGTGATGAGATACCTAAATACTTTTCCACTAATGCCATAGCGCAGAAGTCACCACACATACTGCAAGCTGCTCCAGCCGAAGCATGCCTGCTATGTACTTGACTAGACCGTTCGTGGTCTAGGGACAGTCTGGCTTGCTCCTCCCAGTCGAGCCTTTTTCGAGCCACCGACATCTTATTATCCCACTCCTGAGCACCCTTCACTCCCTTAACTATATCAGCGGCATGAGCGGCAATGCGAGATGCTATTACCCCCTGCCTAACATCCTCAGGGTCAGGTATAGAAAGATGTTCTGATGGCGTTACATAGCATAAAAAATCAGTACCGGCGGCAGCAGCGATAGCACCACCTATAGCTCCAGTGATGTGGTCGTAGCCAGCGGCAACATCAGTTACCAGTGGACCCAGCACATAGAAAGGAGCCCCCTTACAAATAGCCTTCTGTAAATGAACATTGGTCTCAATTTGATTCAGTGGCAGGTGTCCCGGACCCTCAACCATTACCTGAACTCCAGCTTGCTGAGCTCGGTTCACCAGCTCTCCCAAAGTAAGCAACTCCTCTATTTGAGCCCGGTCAGTAGCATCAGCTATACTGCCGGGACGCATCCCATCACCCAGACTTAGCGTTACATCAAACTCCTTAGCTATCTCCAGCAAGCGGTCGAAGTACTCATAGAGAGGATTCTCACTCTCATTATAGAGCATCCAGCCTATTAAGAAAGCACCACCCCGAGATACAACATCAGCTATCCTTCCTTGTTGTTTAAGCCGGGAGATAGCTGAGAGGGTTACTCCGCAATGTACTGTTATAAAATCAACACCATCTCGGGTATGCTCTTCAATTACGGCAAACAGTTCATCGGCGGTCATCTTAACTATGGCACTATGTTTAGCTATTGCCTCAATCCCCGCCTGGTAGATGGGTACTGTTCCTACCGGTAATGAGCTAGAAGCAATAATGGCCTGCCGAATAGCTGATATATCACCACCGGTACTTAAATCCATAACTGTATCTGCCTGGCAGTCAATAGCTACTCGCAGCTTCTCCAACTCGGTATCAATATTGCCGAAGTCGGAGGAAGTGCCGATATTAGCATTGACCTTGGTCTTGAGTCCCTGTCCTATACCACAAGGAACAAGATCGGTATGCCTGGTATTAGCTGGAATTACTATCGTGCCTGAGGCTATACCCTGGCGAATAAACTCAGCCTCTATTCCTTCATGCTGTGCCACCAGTTCCATTTGTGGTGAAATAATACCGTCTCTTGCCAATTCAAGTTGAGTCATAGCTGCCTCCCAAAAATAAAACCAAGGGCTTCGGCTATTAGTAATAGACCCTTGGTCTGCATCACTGCCGCTTCCCTACGCTCGCATTATCGAGATCAGGTTACAAGGGTTGGCATCATACAGCCTCTCAGCCTTATGCACCCCTAGCGGAAAAACCTATTAGATTTATGTTAAATATAGCATAATCTGGTCAAAAATACAAATAAATCAATTGAGACGGCTTGTGATATAATGATGACTACTGTGGAAAAGATTAGCGGTAGCTGAATATGAAAACGAAGTGTATTGGCAGTATCTTTGGCTTGCTTCTAATTGTCTTAGCCACTGGTTGTGCCGCTCCTACTACTCCTTTAGTTACTAGGGTTATTGATGGTGATACCATTGAGGTTAATATTGGTGGCACCAAATATAAGGTTCGCTATATTGGTATAGATACGCCTGAACCAGACGATGAACGCCCTGAGTTCTGTGCCCTGGCTCAGGAAGCTACCAGATATAACCGACAGCTAGTAGAAGGGAAAACCGTTCGATTGGAGAAAGATGTCTCCGAAACTGACCAGTATGGGCGGCTTCTGCGCTATGTCTATGTCGGTGATACCTTCATTAATGCCGAGCTAGTAAGACAGGGGCTTGCCTGGGCTATACCTTATCCTCCTGATACTAAGTACCAAGATTATATGGAGGAATTGGAGATGGAGGCTAGGCAAGATAGAATAGGGATTTGGCAAGAGACTCAACCATCATTACTTATAATAGTTGAAAATGTCCAGATTACCCATATTTTTTATGATGGGCTGGTTCCTCGTGTAGAGTCCGACGAATATGTAGAAATCACTAATTTGGGAGACCAACCACAAGAGCTAACTGGCTGCATAGTAAAGGATATATCAGACGGATATCCATCATTCATTTTCCCGTCTTATATCCTGGCTCCAGGCAGAAGCATCCGAATCTATACCAACGAATATCATCATGAATGGGGAGGATTCAGCTTTGAATATAGCCAAGCCATTTGGAATAACAATGAACCTGATGTAGCTGTGCTCTACGATAGTCAGGGCAAAGAGGTCTCTCGGAAGAGCTACTAAAACTAGGTTGATAAACAAGCCAAACAATAGTAAAATATATTTATAAAAATAGGGAAACAAATACTATCTGATTAGCTTTGATTTGTTTTACTAGTTATGTCAACTATGTAATGATAAGCTTGTGGCAGAGCGAGGAGAGAAAATGGAAACTGGTACATGGAAGATAAAAACTGGGCTGGCTCAAATGCTAAAGGGTGGAGTGATTATGGATGTAATCAACGCTGAGCAAGCTAAGATTGCCCAGGAGGCGGGTGCCTGCGCAGTGATGGCACTGGAGAGAGTTCCAGCCGATATTCGAGCTGCCGGTGGTGTGGCTCGTATGGCTGACCCAACCATTATTGAAGCTATTATGAAAACAGTTTCTATACCGGTAATGGCTAAGTGCCGCATAGGCCACTTTGTAGAGGCTCAAGCGCTACAAGCTCTTGGTGTGGACTTCATAGACGAGTCTGAAGTGCTTACCCCGGCTGACGAAAGCCATCATATCTGGAAGCATGACTTTAAGGTTCCCTTTGTCTGCGGTTGCCGTGACCTGGGTGAAGCCTTGCGTCGCATTGGTGAGGGGGCAGCTATGATTAGAACCAAGGGTGAAGCTGGCACAGGCAATATTGTTGAAGCGGTAAGGCACATGCGAGCGGTAATGGACAGCATCCGCAAGCTGGTAAACACACCTCAGGATGAGTTGATGACACAGGCTAAGGAAATGGGAGCGCCCTTTGAACTGGTAGCAGAGATACATAAAACGGGGAAATTACCGGTGGTTAACTTTGCCGCTGGTGGAGTGGCTACCCCAGCCGATGCTGCTCTGATGATGCAGCTAGGTGCCGATGGTGTCTTCGTTGGCTCAGGTATATTTAAGTCCAGCAATCCGGAGGTTAGAGCCAAGGCTATTGTTAAAGCGACTACTCACTTTCAGGACCCTCAAATAATTGCCGAGGTCTCTAAAAACTTAGGAGAAGCCATGCCTGGTTTAGATATAAAGCAAATACCAGTTGAGGAACTGCTAGCACCTAGAGGATGGTAGGATGAGAATAGGTGTCCTTGCCTTGCAAGGAGCCTTTGTTGAGCATATAGCTGTATTAAACCAACTGAGAGTAGAGGTTTTGCCCGTCCGCTTGTCCCAAGAACTTATGGGATTGGACGGGCTAGTTATTCCGGGAGGAGAAAGCACTACCATCAGCAAGTTGTTGCTAGATTACAACTTAATGAGCGAAATCAGAAATCTAGCTAAAAATGGCTTACCAATATTCGGAACCTGTGCTGGCATGATACTCTTAGCTAATAAGGTTCCAGATTTAGATATGGAACCTATAGGAGTTATGAATATGACAGTCAGGCGCAACGCCTTTGGTAGACAAAAGAGTAGTTTTGAGAATGAGCTATCAATACCAGTGCTGGGAGAGAAGCCCTTTCCAGGTATATTCATTCGAGCTCCAGTAATTGAGTGGGCAAGCAGTGAAGTGGAAATAATAGCTAACTTAGCTAATGGCACCAGTGTAGCTGCTAAACAAGGGAAGCTACTAGCCTCTGCCTTTCACCCCGAGTTGACTAACGACTTGAGGTTTCACCAATATTTCTTAGATATTATAGCAGGACACCAGTGAATAAAGCGTACTTGGGAGGAGGTTTTTGCAGAAGGTAATTACAGATGACCTGGATGCTTTACTAGATATTTTACCGCCATACATCCGCCAGCCATTATGTCAGCAAGAGGACATTAGTGAACTACTGGAGGTAGTTCTTGACCTGGGGCGTCCCCCTGAGGCTCGCTTCCCTCAACGGGAAATAGTTCTTAACCCTAAGGAAGTTAGCGAAGAGGAAATAGAATATGTGGTCTCCCGAATAAGTAGCTTCGGAGATGACAACCGGGCTGGAATCGAGCGCACTCTGCATCGTATCTCGGCTATCCGCAATCGTAAGGGGCGCATTGTTGGGTTGACCTGCCGTGTGGGAAGAGCTGTCTTTGGCACCATAAAGGTTATAGAGGACCTGGTTGAGTCAGGTAAAAGTGTGTTGCTGCTGGGTCGCCCAGGGGTAGGTAAAACAACGATGCTTCGTGAGGTAGCCCGGGTGCTAGCTGACGACCTCAATAAACGGGTTATTATTGTAGATACTTCAAATGAGATTGCAGGCGATGGTGATATTCCCCATCCGGCTATTGGACACGCCCGTCGGATGCAGGTAACCACCCCCACCATGCAGCACGCAGTAATGATTGAAGCCGTAGAAAACCATATGCCTGAGGTAATCGTTATCGATGAGATTGGCACTGAGCTTGAGGCTCAGGCAGCTAGAACTATCGCTGAGCGTGGGGTTCAACTGGTTGGCACCGCTCACGGTAACACACTAGAGAATCTGATGATGAACCCTACCCTATCTGACCTTATTGGCGGTATCCAGACAGTAACCCTGGGTGATGAAGAGGCAAAGCGAAGGGGCACTCAGAAATCCATACTGGAGCGTATGTCTTCGCCTACCTTTGATATTGTCGTTGAAATTCAGGACTGGGATAAAGTAGCCATTCATCCCGATGTGGGCGAGGCGGTTAATGCTATCCTGCGTAGTCAACCGGCCGCCACTGAGATTCGCTGGGTAGATAAGACAGGAGAGGTCAGAATAGAAAAACAAGAGCCAGTAATCACCATTAGAAAAACTACTAAAGGTAAGCAACTAACCAAAGAGAACAATATACCTAAGCTCTATCTCTTTGGTGTAAATCGGGGTCGACTGGAGCAGGGAGTAAAAGAGATGCAATTAAGCCTGGATATAGTTAACAATCCAAATCATGCCAACCTGTTTGTAACCACAAAAAGCTACTACCGGCGAAGACCGCAAAAGGTCAAGGACGCCGAAGCGGCTAACCTGCCCATCTATGTTCTCAAAAGTAACACCCCGCCTCAAATCAGGCAGCTAATAAATACTATCTACCCAACAGTTAAGGCTGACTTCCTCAAGCTTGCTCTTGGTGAGGCAGAAGAAGCCGTTAGCCAGGTAAAGAGTGGTCAGGAGGCAGTAGAACTCAGCCCCCAGAGCGCCTATATTCGGCGCCTACAGCACCTGATAGCCGAAAGAAATGACCTATCCTCAAACAGCCTGGGCAAAGACCCCAATAGACGGGTGAGGATTTTTAAGGCATAGGGTTCAAGAATGAAAATAATATGGATAATAGTAGGTATAATCTATTTAATTATAGCTGTTATATCCTTTGTTTTAGCCTGTAAATCTCGTAAGAAACGTAATCTAGATGAAATTCATTCAAAATTGCTGGAACTTATGAATAAATTTGAACTTATATATGAACTGTCGGATAAGAGAAGTCACTTGGTTGCCGAACTTCTACCCAAAGATCAGCCTGGGTTTGAATGGGAAAAAAAGGACAATTTACGTTTTTATTACCGGTATGAATTCCTACCCGCCGGTGTGATGACCCGCTTTATCGTGCGTATTCATCAGGATCTTGAAAAAAGATCAGATGGCACACAATTATGCTGGCGTGAAGGTGCAGTATTGTGTCGGGATGGAACACGGGCTTTTGTCAGGGTCAGGCCATTGGAAAAATTGATAGAGATCAGGGTAGACGGAAGCAATAAAA
>JAIWFK010000023.1:0-9791 GCA_048631695.1 Calditrichales bacterium | reverse complement strand
CAAGAGGTATTAAATGCAACGCCTGCGCATCAGATTTCGCCGCGGCGAAGAATTAAAATACATATCTCATTTAGACTTAATGCGTCTCTGGCAGAGGGTATTAAATCGTGCCGGGATTCGACTGGCGTACTCGGAAGGATTCAATCCGCACCCCCGTATGTCACTGGCGGCACCTCTCGCTGTGGGCGTCACCAGTGAAGCCGAGCTAATGGATATCGTTTGTACCAATTGGGTATCTCCACACTTCTTTACCGCTGCCGTAAGCCAGCAGCTACCACCTGGCATCAAAATATTACATGTGTATCCTATAGCTCTGACTATGCCATCTTTACAATCACAGGTTGGCTGTGCTGAATACCAGGTTGAGGTAGAAACCGAAAAAGACCAAAAGGAAGTAGAGTCAGTCATTAGTAGCTTGCTCTTGGTAAAGCACCTGCCGTGGCAACACCAGAGGGATACCGGTCCCCGAAGGTATGACCTGAGGGCTTTAATTGATGACCTGTGGCTCATTGACTGGCACCGTGGATATTGCACTGTAGGCATGAGGTTATTTTGTGATAACCGGGGTTCAGGAAGACCAGAGCAAGTTACCGCCGCCCTGGGTTTTACTTATCACCCCCAATCCATCTACCGCACCAAACTTATCCTGAAAACAAGTTAACTAATATGTCCCATCCAAATGAAAGCCCTATAGAAGAACCAAGCTTGAACCAGCTAAGGCAGGAGAAGGCAAAAGAATACGCTAAAGCCAGGCGACGCCTATTCTTCGCTGACCTGGTAGTGGGTGGTATCCTGCTGCTGCTCCTAGTGTTCAGCGGTCTTTCCCTGAGGCTAGCCGTCCTGCTCGCCTTACCTGTAGTCCCGGCAGTTACTATCTACTTTGTTATTCTAATGGCGGGCTACGGATTACTGTCAGCACCGCTGAGCTACTATAGTGGCTTTGTCCTGTCCCACCGCTATGGTGTCAACACTCAAAGCTTTACTAGCTGGCTAGGCGACCAAGTCAAAGCTGGAATATTAAGCTTATTATTGGGCGCTGGATTGGTGGCTGTTGTTTACTGGTTTATTACTGGCTTCCCATCAATATGGTGGCTACTGAGCTGGGGTGTAGTAGTTTTGCTCAGCCTAATACTAACTTATTTAGCTCCACTCATTATTGTGCCCCTCTTCTTTAGGATGAAGCCGCTTGGTGATGCTGACCTTAAGTTAAAGCTAGAACAACTGGCACAACGAGCCCGGACAAAGATTCATGGTGTTTATGTTGTAGAACTAGGCAGTAAAAGTACTACGGCTAATGCTGCCTTGATGGGATTGGGCAATACCAAGCGAATTGCCTTGAGTGATACCCTGCTCCAACAATACTCACCAGCAGAGATTGAGATAATCACCGCTCATGAGCTGGGACATAATCTCCACGGCGATACCTTCAGGCTTTTGGTAATAAACTCGGCTATATGGCTAATTGGATTCTATGTGGTTGACCTTGCCCTGAAAGCCAGTGTAGTGCCTTTGGGCTTTAGTAGAATAGCAGATATAGCCGCCCTCCCCCTGCTGATGCTTATACTTGCCACCTTCAGCCTGTTGATAGCACCGGTGGTCAATACTTACAGTCGGTACCTGGAGACGGCTGCTGATAAATATGCCCTGAGGTTGACTAATGACCCTAAATCATTTATTACTACTATTACCAAGCTTACTGACCAGAATCTATCTGAGGCACAGCCCAGCCGCTGGGTAGAGCTTCTAATGTGTGACCATCCCAGCTACACCAAGCGGGTGGAGCATGCCCGTTACTATTCAACACACCACTGAAGGGAGAATAATGGTAAGGGTTATATTAATAAGACACGGCGAGACCGACTGGAATAAAATAAGGCGTATCCAAGGTAGTGGTAGCGATACCCGATTAAACGAGAGGGGGGAGCAGCAAGCACAGAGCTTGGCTTTAAGGCTGAGGCAGGAAAAGATTCAGGCTATTTATTCCAGTGCACTGCACCGTGCCCTAGATACGGCCCAGCCTATTGCTGCCGACCATCAGCTAGAACTACAGATTGAGCCATCTCTGAATGAAATTAGTGCTGGTGAACTGGAAGGGGTACTTATGGAAAAGATAGGTGGACGCCTTGACCAGCTTTTAACCGGTGGAGATAAAGTTGAAGTAAATCTCAAAATACCTGGCGGAGAGTCACTATCCGAGGTGCAACAAAGGGCGTGGCATACTATCCAACGCCTCGTTAATCAGCATCCTGATGGGGTGATAGTAGTAGTCAGCCACTACTTCATTATCTTGACCATTATCTGCGCTGTGCTTAACCTGCCCCTGTCTCAAATAGGCAGGCTCAGATTAGGTTCAGGAAGTATTAGTACTATTGTATTCGATGGGCAAACCCCACGATTAGTATTGTTTAATGATAATTGTCACCTAACAAATATATAGCCGCAGACTACCTCAAAAGAACATTTGTTAACTTTAAAGATTGCTCACTAAATTCTTATTATTTTCACCCACCCTCCCTTAGGGGCTTCACTTACCATCCCAGAAGAGCACAGGCACCGGACACGATTCTAGTGTATGAGGAGAGAGTCTACCAAACAACCTCAACCTCGCCCATTTGCCTTTTCTTAAACCAGCTACCTATAATAAAGCGCTGGTCACTAGCAAAGAGAGAAGCAGATTATGGCAAAAAATAATAGACAGTCATCACTAGAGGAGCGAGTCCTGCACTTCATTCAGGAACATCACTTGGTATTAAGCCAAGATAAGCTATTGGTGGCAGTATCTGGTGGACAGGATTCGGTCTGCTTGCTCTATATCCTGGTTAAGCTCCAGGAGGGACTGGGTATGAGGCTACATGTAGCTCACCTTAACCATCAACTGCGAGGGGCTGAGGCTGAAGCTGATGCCCAATATGTTTCCGAGTTAGCCCGAAAACTCGGTATTCCAGCTACAGTAGAACAGCGTGATGTAAAGAGCTATCAAGCGCGACAACACATTTCACTAGAAGAGGCAGCTCGTGAGGTGCGATATACCTTCCTGGCTCAGGTAGCCAAGTCTATTGGCACTGACCGGGTGGCAGTAGGACACACCCTTAACGACCACATAGAAACCATATTGATGCACCTAATCCGGGGGACAGGAACCAGGGGGCTTCGTGGATTACAACCAAAGCAAAATAGAAATAGCCTTACTATAATAAGACCTCTGTTGCCGGTAAGCCGACGGGAGACGGCAGGCTATTGCCATCACCACCGGCTTACACCCCGGGTTGACGCCTCCAATTTGTCGCTATCGCCACTAAGAAATAGAATCCGACATCAGCTCCTACCCCTCCTACAGAGCTACAACCCAGGGGTGTCTGAAGCCCTGCTCCGAACCGCCCGCATTGCCAGTGATGAACTGGCTTTCCTTGATGAAGAAATCGCCCAGTTATGGGGTGAAGTTGCCCAAGAGCAAGAAAATACAATTATTTTAAACAAGGAAAGGTTTCTCGGCTTACATTCAGCCCTAAAGCGGCACCTGCTTCGAGCCTCTATAGAAAAGTTGCTAGGCAACCTGAAGGATATTGAGGCACGCCACATTGAGGAAATAGTGGATGCCTTAACCAAGCCAGCCGGAAAAAGGCTTTGCCTGCCTGGGGGCTTAATCTTCTCCATAGAATACGACAAATACCTGATAGGTACCGACCCAGCCGCTTTATCGCCCTTTCCCAGTTTAGGCACTGAGTTTCAGATGAAGATACCTGGTGAAACACTACTGCCTGGCTGGCGAATAGAGGCAAACATTATGGGCCGAGAGGACTTTACCACCGCGTCGTTCATTAGGGGAAGATTGAAGGGGCGGAGCCCCTTCAAAAACTATTCTTCCCTCTCTCCTTGGAAGGAGAGGGGGACCGAGGGGGTGAGGTTAGGAGACGATCTCTTGACTGCCTACTTCAACCTTGATAAAACTGGTGATAAACTGCTGGTGAGACATCGCCAGCCGGGTGACCGGTTTCAGCCACTGGGTTTAAGCCAGCCCAAGAAGCTAGGAGAGTTTATGATAGACGCCAAAATCCCCCACGCCTGGCGCCAGCGAATCCCCATTGTCTGCTCACTACAGCACATCCTTTGGGTCGTCGGCTGGCATATTGATGAGCGGGTGAAGGTTACCGAAGATACGAAACAGATTCTCCGTTTGAAATTTGAGCAGCGCTAGACCTGTGATTCGAACAACTCGACAGGTTTTCTCCACCGCAGCCACAGAACTACCCCGAATATTATGGCGGCGAAGACGGCAATAAAGATTTCTATCTGAAAGGTGCTAACCATCCCATTGTGGGGAAAAAGGACAAAGTAATTATTTTCCGCTTGATTTTGGGTATTTATTTCTCTTTTGCCAGATAGGTATCTCTGGTGTCGGAAACTTGCACTCCAGGTTGCACTCCTTCGCTACTGGTGAAGGATGGCATCACACACTTCATTCAACCCCGTCCCGTTTACCACCGATACCTCAATGAACCGTGCCTCTTGAAGTTTTGGTATCTCCTTGATTATCGCTTCCTTGCATTCTTCAATCCGAGCCCGGTCAACCATATCTACCTTTGAGATGACCACAACATCAGCCCCTTTGAGCTGTATTTTGACCAAAACCCCCATCCGCTCATCATCCATTAGTTCCTCATGACGAGAGGAATCAAAAAGAACTATAGCTGGACCGGCTTCTACCTTGGATGTCCCAAACATATTGACAACCTCTTTAACCTGACTCGGAATAGCCACTCCGGTAGGTTCAACCAGCACCAAATCCGGTTTAAACTCCGATGCTAGAATATATAAAGTGTTGGCAAAGCTTGAGGCTATTTGACAACAAATACAGCCTCCACTGAGTTCCTTGACCTTTATTCCGCTTCGTTCCAGGATTTTACCGTCCACCACAACTTCGCCAAGTTCGTTAACTACCATAGCTACTTTTTGTCCATAATTCTCCGTCAGTATACTAGCAATTGTTAGCAACAATGTGGTCTTACCACACCCCAAAAACCCGGCAATTTGAATAATCTCCATTCTGTCTTAACCTCTACGCCTCTATATGACCTCGAAAAGATGTGGGCAAATAGAAAGGCACGGCGTCAAGTGGAAATAACTGAGGAATTCGAGGGTTCCCCTTTTTATAGGTAACTCTGCCGAAGCTAAACTTAAGCCATTGAATTAACCACTTGTGAATTTCTCTCTATTAAAAGTAATGCACCCGTCATTATCCACTACACCCTTCTTCATTTTTCAACATCCTTGTTTACATTTTACCCCATCTCATTATTTTGTCAAACCGCCGATATGAAAAAGAGGGGTGAGGTAGAAAATAACCTATCACATTATCCGCTTCAGCCTGGGGTTGGGTGTAATGCCTGGGATTCTGCCCCGCTTAGCAATTGGCTTGCCTTCTACCTCATGCAGGTCAGCAGTAAAATCTATAGGCTTAGCCCCGCTGATATAGCTGCCGACACCAAAGCCATCAACTGGAGCCCCAGTCTCAATAAAGTAGGCGATTCTTTCCGGGTCAACCCCACCACTGACAAATATCCCTACCTTCTGGAAACCAGCTAAATCTAGCCTGGCTCTGACCTCCTTGACCAGGTCAACGGTGACCCCACCCCTCTCACCGGGGGTATCAAGCCGAACTGCTTTAAGCCTCTCCCCCAGTGCCTGAGCTACCAGTAGTGATTCCTCAGCCTCATCCTTGAAGGTATCAACTAGAGACACACGAGGCACCTCCGGCGGCATATATTTATCAAAGGCTACAGTAGCCTTTACCGTATCACCCATGATTATAATCAGGGCATGAGGCATAGTTCCTGATGGTTCAATGCCAGCCAGCTTAGCCCCAGCCATACTGGAACAGCCAGTGCAACCACCAATAATAGCTGCATAATCCATTATTCCGGCCACTGAAGGGTGAACATGACGGGCGCCAAAGCTGATGATGGGTATTCCCTGGGCAGCGTTCACGCACTCCCTGGCGGCTGTTGCCCAACCACTACATTGGGCTAAAATACCATCTATAGCTGTTTCATACAGTCCGTAGCTCTGATAGGGAGCCGTTATGCGCAATACCACTTCCTTCTTGCCTATGGTTTCACCCTCAGCTAGGGCCCATACCTCACGATTATCCTCGGGCAAAACCCTGGCTAGAAGAGCCTTGACCTCTTCTATGCCGCAGAGAACCCCTGCCCGACTGGGGAAAATCTCCATAGTCGCTACCGGATTAAGCGCCTCGTGACGCAATATATCTATAGTGTGGGCAAAGTAAATATCAGCCGTCTCCTCAGACAGGATGGCCTCGGTTGGTTCAAACTTAGGTGGCTTAACTCGGCTAACCTTAAAGCTGGTCAGCTTTGCCCCTAGTACCTTTTCCATATGCTGTAGGGCGAAGTGGTGTGCTGTTTCATTAAAGGAGGCAACGCAGTCAACCGGCACCTCTACCTCATAACCGCGGATTCTGGCATCAGCCACAGCATACAATACGCAGATGTGAGTACATACCCCACAAACAATCAACTTCTCTGGCTTGAGCTTAAACAGTTTCTCCTCAAGCGGGGTGTTAAAAAATGAGCTAAAGGTATTTTTGGGTATTATTTCGCCCTCATACTGGGCTAATTCTGGAATGACCTCGGCCTCGGCGGTACCTTCAATGCAGTGGGGAGGAAACATTTTGAACTCAGCGTCATCAGGAGCATGATGGTCACAGAGAAAGAATACCTTGGAGCCTTGAGCCAGCTCCTGCTCCAGAAGACCTTGCACATTGGGGATTATACGACGGGCTCGAGCCCCACAATACAGGGGATAGCCCTCCTCTAGGAAACCCCTGAGCATATCGGAAACTAATACTACTTTAGCCATAGTCCTTCCTCCGAATTTTAATCTAGGCACCGCCGCAGTTGCCGGGCTAACTCGAAAGGGTCGCTAGAGACAACACTGGAAGCATAAATCTCCATACCACCCACATCTGAAGCTCGGCTATTGGGGTCGCCTCGGTCTATTACCCACACTATAACTGGGAAGCCTTCCCAGCTCTCCTCGGTTTCGCCGAGGGGTGGTGTTACCATGCCAAGATTGAACGAGGTTACACCAATCCTGTCCCTAAAGTAGGCGAGCACCTCATAAATTCTCTCTTTAAGGGAGAGATTCAGCTCCTCCGCTATGAGTATAACCTCATTATCCTTAAACGGGGTCAGGTGGGCAAGGAGCTTGACTCCTTCCTTCTCTACAGCGCAGCCTATGGAATGGTGAACCTGAAACAGGTCTCCAAAATAGTTTGAGCCGTAATCTTGCTTGTAGCTCAGGGCAGCCCGACGCAGCCCCTCAATCTTAGCATAGTGCCGAGCACTGGTCAGCATTACCTGAGCGTGCCCGTGGTATATAGAGGCACCAGCCCGCCACAAGCAATTCCAGACAAAGAAGAAATACTTGGCTTCTGGCTGTTTAACCTGCGCCCTCTTTGCCCATTCTTGGGCAACATCAATATAGTCAATAACCTGCTCTCTAGAAAAATTAAGGGGATTAAAATCGTTAAAAATCACCAAGCCATGTAATCCATCATACTTAGTAATATTGCTGGCAGTAATACAGTGCTTTCCCACCACCCTGCCAAAGAGGTCTTTGGGGGTATTCTCCTCAGGATAGCCAAATAAATCATCTTTACTGGCATTTTCAAGATGAACATCAATAGTCTCTTTTTCTTTAGCCTCAATGGGGCGGAAGGCTCGCAGCCTGTTAAATAGCGTCCCCTCATAGGTAATCATATTGGTTACCCTGACAATCTTCTGCCTGGTGACAGCGTCTATCGAGCCGAATTGCTGCCTGACCCACGGCTCCATACTTTGCGGGGGGCGTAGCTCTCCCACTGCGGCAGTAACTGCGTATATCCGCTGAAACAGCCTCTTTTCCTCAGCGGATAGCGAATCTATTATTTCCTCTATATTAGTAATGCACAGATTGGTTACCTTCATCATCTTTAATGCTTAAAATGCCTCATACCCGTAAAAACCATAGCCACATTATACTCATTGGCTACCTTAATTGCTTCTTCATCTCTTAACGAGCCGCCGGGCTGGATTATAGCGGTTACCCCACCCCTGGCCGCCATCTCCACACTATCAGCAAAGGGAAACATGGCATCAGATGCTAGGGCACTGCCCTCCGCCCTATTCCCTGCTCGTTGCAGAGCCAGCTCGACACTAACTACCCGACTCGGTTGCCCTGCCCCCATACCCAGTAGTGTCATATTCTTGACTATCACGATGGCATTTGACTTTACATGCTTAACTGCCCGCCAGGCAAAAAGCAGGTCCTTCCTCTCATCCGGCGTTGGCTCACGCTTTGTTACCGTTTGAAGGCTAACGCTATCCTCAGGTAGCGAATCTGGAACCTGAACAAGGAAGCCACCCTTTACCCTGCGGAAATCAAAATAGCCTGTCTCAGCCGCACTATGCGCTGGCGGCAAGTCAGCGACAAGAATACGAAGCTGCTCCCTACGCTTTAATACTTCCAAAGCCTTAGCCTCATACCCAGGAGCAACAACTACCTCATAAAAGGTCTTACTCATTTCCTCAGCAGTAGCCAGGTCAATAGTTCTATTTGAAGCGACGATGCCACCAAAGGCAGCCACCGGGTCGCCGCTCAGAGCCCGGCGATATGCCTCAACAATGTCTTCACAGCTAGCCAGACCACAGGGGTTAGTATGCTTGATAACAGCTACCGTAGGTGCTGAAAAATCAGTAACCACCCCCCAGGCAGCATCAGCATCCAGAATGTTGTTAAAAGAAAGCTCCTTGCCCCATAGTTGCCTTGCCCTGGTAACACCAGTCTCCTCGCCTTTTCCCACCATCGGCTCAGTATAGAAGGCAGCCTGCTGATGAGGGTTCTCGCCATAACGCAAACTACAGCGCTTCTTCAGGGCAATGGTCATCTCCTCAGGGAAACCCTCCATATCCTGTCTCAAATACTGTGAAATTGCCGTATCATAGAGAGCTACATGCTGAAATGCTTTCTGCGCCAGCCGTTTACGCTCGGCTAGTTCAATACTTCCCTGCCCTAATTTCTCCAAAACTGGTTGGTAGTCGGCAGGGTCAACCACCACGATGACGCTAGGGAAGTTCTTGGCTGCCGCCCGAATCAGGGTTGGCCCGCCAATATCAATATTCTCCACCGCCTCATCAAGGCTAACACCCTCCCTGGATACCGTCTGGACGAAGGGGTAAAGATTAACTGCCACCAGGTCAATAGCCTTAATGTTATTCTCAGCTAGCTGTATCATATGTTCCGGCAGGTCACGCCTGGCCAGAATGCCACCATAAATAATCGGGTGCAGGGTCTTTACCCTGCCATCAAGAATCTCCGGAAATCCGGTAATCTCGGAAACACCCTTCACCGGCACCTCAGCCTCTGCCAGCGCCATGATTTGGCTGACGGGCGTTCCTTCACTGACCTGCTCGGGTCCTTTACCGGAACACGCAGCAACAAGCAAAACCGAAATGAACGCTAAACCGCGGATACCTTGAAATACGCCTGTCATACTAACCCTCGAAATAAATTGGCTCCACTTCTGAAACCATTTCCTTGCATGAAGGATTACCACAGGATTTTAGAAGGAAAAAGGATTCTTACGAGGCAAACGGCACGTATGACGTTAAACCGCCAATTCCAGGTCGCTATAGCTTAGGCCAACGCCGGGCAGATGCGCGGATTGCTGGTTGCTTACCTCTACAATTTCGAACGAATCCGGCGCCGCGAAAACGGCGCGCAACAACAGGTTC
>JAIWFK010000022.1:0-9862 GCA_048631695.1 Calditrichales bacterium | reverse complement strand
AGGTCATGGACGCTCCCAGCCTCTCCGCAGAACAAATCGAGCAGCAGATGCGTCATGGAATGACTCTGGTACGGGATGGAAACTACGAAGAGGGCCATCGAACTTTCCGCCAGATCGTGCAGCAAAATCCGGACCAGGCTGGAGCGTGGTTGTGGTTGGGCTATCTGGCTGCCCGGAAAGAAGATTGGCGTGCGGCTGAGCGATGCTTCAGACTGGCCAAGAAATACCATCCTGACCTTAATAAGGAAGACCATGCTGATGCTGAAAAATTCAAGGAGATAAATGAGGCGTATGAGCTAATAATGAAATGCTATATTGAATATAGCTACTCATTTGGTGAGGAGGCTGTTAGAAATACATATCCGCACGATGAATACCTAAGGAGATATTACTACGGTTGGTTTGATAGCATATGACTCAATAATAGAGAAAGCGTGCTTTAATAACCAGGCTGGGCAATATGCTCTTTGGTATCAGACACCAGAGGGACAATACGCCGATAACTTAGAAAAGGGACTGTTTCTCAAGCTAGTTCAACCTAAATCCGGTCAAAGTGTGCTTGATATCGGTTGTGGTACCGGACATAATCTGGCTTTCTTCAAGGAATTGGAGTTGAAGGCTGCTGGCATTGATATGTCTAAGCCAATGTTGGATATCGCATCCAATACACTTGGGAGCGATGCTGAACTCTATTGGGGGCATGCTGAGGAATTACCATTTGGCAACAATTCATTTGACATCGTAACCTTAATCACTGTGCTAGAGTTTGTTTCCGACCCAATACAAGTGCTAAAGGAGGCAAGCCGGGTGGCAAGAGAGCAAATTTATCTTGGGATATTAAACAAAATCTCACTGCCTGGAATAAATCACCGAATCAAGGGCAAATTTCGGGATTCCATTTATAACCAGGCAAGGTTTTACAGCATATGGGAGATAGAGGCAATGGTCAGAAGAGCAATCGGGAAGGTGCCTCTTGAGTGGCAGAGTACCTTATTTTCCCCACTAAGCTGGCATAAATATATTCGCTGGTTTGATAGACGGTTGCCTTCGGCTAACAACCCCTTTGGTGCCTTTTTAGGCGTGAAGCTAAATGTGGAGAAAATAGCTAAGTGACAATAGCTCATATCATTACCCTTCTGGCAACTGGCATAGGTGTTGGCTTTGCCAGTGGTCTTCTGGGTGTTGGCGGTTGCTTCCTAATGACCCCGGTTCAATATATGATATTTACCGATATGGGTATTCCAGCAGATATAGCCATAAAGCTGGCATTTGGAACAAATCTGCTGGTCGTTTTGCCCACAGCTATGAGCGGTACCTGGCGACATAATAAGAAGGGTGCAGTGTGGTGGAAAGCTGCCATTATTATGGGTAGCTGTACTCTGATAAGTGCCTTTGGCGGGGCTACCTTGAGCACACACCTCCCTGGGGAGGCATTAAAGATAGCCTTTGGCGCTATAGTTCTGGCTGCTGGCATCAGAATGCTAACTGCCAAACCACCAAAGATTGAGGCTGAGCCGAAAGACAGTCCATGGCTGTGGGTGGCCTGGATGCTACCTAAGGGCCTCGTAAACGGTATCCTTGGTATTGGCGGTGGTGTATTGGCGGTTCCAATAATGACGCTGGCACTCAAGTTCAAGATGCATAATGCTGTGGCTACATCCTTAGCTGTGATGATATTTACCAGCATCGGTGGCGTTATCGGTTATATTATAAATGGTCTCAGTGTTCCTAACCTGCCAGCCTATTCTATAGGCTATGTTAATCTGCAGGCATGGTTTCTCCTGGCGGTTACCAGTGTTGGTATGGCACAGCTTGGGGCAGTAACGTCACATAAGCTACCAGCCAAGCAACTGAGGTATATATTCATCGCCGTAATGTTCTATATAGGACTAAAGATGCTCGGTGTTTTTGACTGGCTGGGTTGGCCAATATAATAGTGTTAGAAAGGAAGTGATTGTTAATGACTACAAAAGAACAGGTTGAACAGGTACTCAGTAAGGTGCTCGTTCCTGGGGCAGGGCGTAGTGTAATCCAGCTAAATATGATACGGGAGATTGAGACTGTAGATAATTTAGTCAAGATTACCGTTGCCGCCACTGCTTTAAGCCCGGGTTCACAAGACCTGGTTAGAACCAAGACAAAAGCAGTTGTGGAGGCACTACCTGAGGTAAACAAAGTAGAGGTAGAATTCATAGACATTAAGCCCACAGAGCTAAACCAGATTAACCATATTATCGCCGTAATGAGTGGTAAAGGAGGAGTAGGTAAATCGCTGGTAGCCGGTCTTATAGCTGTTGCCCTAAATCGCCAGGGAAATGAGGTAGGTATTTTAGATGCTGATGTCACTGGCCCCAGTATCCCTAGAATGTTTGGTATCACCACTCGTCCTGGTGGTAGTGATACCGGAATCCTGCCAGTTCTATCAAGGACGGGAATTGAGGTGATGTCCATCAACCTCCTTTTACCTAACGAGAGTGAAGCTGTTATCTGGCGTGGTCCTCTTATCTCCAAGGCTATTACCCAATTCTGGGAAGATGTTGTCTGGGGTAAACTCGACTATCTAGTAGTAGACTTACCACCAGGCACTGCCGATGCTCCTCTTACTGTGTTGCAAACACTTCCTATATCTGGAGTAATCATAGTTTTTACCCCTCAAGATTTAACAGCTATGGTGGTTAGAAAAGCGGTGAATATGGTGCAGAAGATGGATAAAGCTATCCTGGGTGTAGTTGAGAATATGAGCTACTTATATGTTCCCGAAATAGATAAGCGAATTGAACTCTTTGGCAGGAGTAGAGGAGAGGAAATGGCACAGGTAGCCAATGCACCTTTTCTAGGGCAGTTACCCATAGACCCAGAACTAGCTAGCCTATGTGATGAAGGCACTATTGAAAACTACAACTCTGACGCCTTTACTGTTCTTAGTCAGGCCTTTGTCCAGACTTTACCTAAGATAAAATAAGGAAACCATCAACAGTAAGTGGAGCGATGACTTCAACATTCGAGCCGCTTTCATAAGTTATCAGGAAAATAATGAGAGTTATCTATACCGAGACTACAATCGACCTTATCGCCAACCCAAAGAATATGTAGGATATTCCAGATGCTGATGGGTTTGCCGAGGTGACCGGCCCTTGCGGGGATACTATTGAGATATGGCTCAAGGTAAAAAGCAATAAAATTACCAATGCTACTTTTTTAACCGATGGCTGTGAAGCCACTGTTGCCACAGGTAGCATAGTGACCGAGTTGGCTAAGGGAAAGAGTATCCCTGAAGCCCTGAAGATTAACAAACAACATGTTTTAAATGCCTCAGGTGGTCTACCTGATGAAAGCATGCACTGCGCACTGCTGGCAACTCACACACTAAGGGAAGCAATTATGGATTACCTAAATTTAAAGAAGGAGCCGTGGAAAAGAGCTTATCGCAGATACTGAACCACGTAGATAAAGGGTGAAATCTATAATCTATGGTCCTGTTTCCTCGTGGCGTCTGGGCAGGTCTCTGGGAGTGGATTTAGTCTCTACCGAGGGTAAAACCTGCTCCTTTGACTGCATCTACTGTCAATTGGGCAGAACAATACATCCTTTAGTGGAACGGCGAGAATTTGTGACTGTGGCTCAGCTAGCTAAAGAATTGGACGCAGTAAGAGATATAGCGGCTGACTATGTTACATTCTCCGGGATGGCAGAACCAACCCTGGCGAGCAATCTAGGAGAAGCTATCAGCATAGTCAAGTCAATCCTACCACTGCCAGTAGCGGTTTTGACCAATTCTTCCCTTATGCCCAAGGAGAATGTATGTGATGATTTGACACAGGCAGACGTAGTAGTAGCCAAAATAGACGCCGCTAATGAACAAATGTTCCAGCAGATTAATAACCCTGTAGTCAGCTATTCCTTTAACCAAATACTCTACTCCATAGAACGCTTCAGTAAAAGATTCAAGGGAAAACTAGCTCTACAAATGATGTTCATTGCTGAGAATAAGGATTATGCCAAACAAATGGCAGACATAGCCCGGCGACTTTCACCTGATGAAGTACAGCTCAATACTCCACTGCGCCCCTGCCCAGTTCAGCCATTAAGCTCAGAATCAATGAGCATAATAGAAAAAGAGTTTACTGGACTAGAAGTGGTAAATGTCTATAAAGCACTAAAACCAGAGGTTGTACCACTAAATCTTGAGGAAACACTGCGGCGGAGACCAAAACTATAGTTAGAAAGAATTATATTGAAAAATCCTTGCCTGGTTTTATCGGTAAAGGTAAACCAGCAACCATCAGACAAACTTCATCAGCACACTCAGCTAGTCTCTGATTCGCCTTTCCCAGCAAATCGCGATACAACCTGCCCACTCTATTAGCTGGCACTAAACCCATTCCAACCTCATTAGTCACAATAATGAAAATGGCATCGGTGTGGTCTATACACTCCACCAGTTCGCTTATCTCACTGGCAAGCTTTTGCTCAATAAGGGAGTCATCAATTTGCTCACCGGTTTGGTGACTATATTGACCAAAGACATTATTAACTAAGAGTGTGATGCAATCTATAATGACCACCTGAGTCCCACAGATTTCTTGCTTAATGTGGCTACCTATATGGGTAGTGACCTCAAGGGTGCTCCAGGTTAATGGTCTTGTCTTTTGGTGCTCTTCAATACGATGGCGCATCTCCTCATCACTAGCCTCAGCGGTTGCCACAAAAAGAACCGGTTTATCTAACTTCAGGGCAAGCTCTTGGGCAAACCGACTTTTACCACTACGAGCTCCACCAATTAACAAGATGCATTTTTTACTCACTTTCCCCTCAATTCACACTTTAAAATCTCTAAATACCAATGTTTATTTCGCAGAACCTTATTGGTTTCTAGAATTTCTATCCGCTGCTTAAACAAAGGACCATCAGTAACAAAGGTATGATACTCTCCAGCTTCACCGCATATGTGAATATCATTTGTCCGCTTTAACTCTGATAAATATGTTAAAAAATCTAGGTCTACTTTCCTGCCTAGCCATTGTTCACTGATTAGGTCAGCCTTAGTTACAATTATAGTCGCCTCAAACCCTAAGTCTATGAAGTCTCTCAACACTTTCTCTTGAGCCTGCCCCTGTAAGGGAAAATAAGGAGTGAGATTCACTTTCTGACACGCTTCCTCAATCCACTGCTGGTGCCCAATAAAGGCAATATCACCAAAGACAGCACCCTCAATCCCCTCTTGCCTGAAAGTGAGGAGCATATTCTTAAACTCAGCGTCAAAGTAACGGTTAGTGACCCGTCGCTGAATCAGTGGAATGCCAACAGCCTGTGCCTGCACCTGTATTACTTCAGGAAACAGCCTATGGCTCCATGACCGCTCGCTATCATCAGTTATCATACTTACTAAGTAACGAACTTTTAGCCCATTGATAGTTGCCAGATAACAGGCAAAACAGCTATCTTTCCCACCACTCCACGGGGTAAATACCTCAGGCATATTAGTCACCAAAATATTATATTTTATGTCAAATGAGAAACATCATTTAATAGGCTCAGCATTGCCTGCTGAGAATAGGTCTCAATTATACTAAGCGAAGCCAAATCAAGGCGAAACTGCCGCCAGTGCCGTAAGTCTAAGCCTAAAAGATGGCATACCAGCAGCCGCAACGGTCCGGCATGAGCCACAATAAGTATTGTTTCCTCTAGGGTATGCTTGTCCAGTCTACTTAAGAATTTGCTTACCCGGTTATTAAACTTTTCAAAATTTTCGCCATCGGGAAACTCAAGACTGAGGCTCCGGCTAACCCATGTTTTAGCAACCTCAGGATAAAACCGACTAACCTCGTCAAATGTCAACCCCTCAACCTTGCCAAAGTTAACCTCGTTCAGCTCATCGCAGCGGACGATATCCAACTGATGTCTGGAAGCAATAGTTTCAGCGGTTACTGAAGCCCGGCTAAGGTTACTGGTATAAATAGCATTAAGCTTCTCTGTTACCAGGCGGTTGCATAATCTCTCAGCCTGCCTGAGTCCAACGGTACTCAATTTAACATCACTCTGTCCCCAGTACCTTAGAGTACTGCCTGATTCAGTCTCGCCATGTCTCACCAGAAACAATCTAGACAATTATACCTCCGAATTAGGTTAACCATAACCACTGGTTGTGAGCCAGTAGACAAATAAATATAAGCACGCAAACCTCAGTTACCTCATTTATAGCCCCGTAAGTATCACCAGTAAGACCAGAAAACTTACCTTTAAAATAGGCTGCCATGGCTATCACTACAACCCAGATACCTACTATTATAACTGAACCTACTAAATAAAAGTAAGTTATGTTTGCCCACCAAGCCAGCCCTATGGCTACCGCCAGGGTTATTAGTGTAGCCATAATAAACCTTGGCCAATCAGTAGCCTGTTTACGCTCCTTTCCTAAACCTGATGGTCTGGCAGAGGGATAGGTATAAATAGCATAGACCATTGCCCAGCGACTCAAAACCGGCATAATCACTAAGGTCATCATCAGTAAAGGCTCAGGTATACTATTCAGTGAAATATATTTAACCAGCAGTAGGCAACAAACACCAATAACACCAAAACCACCTACCCGACTGTCATGCATTACTTCCCATCTTTCTTCAGGAGTCTTGTGACCACCTATCCCGTCGCAGGTATCAACAAAACCATCAAGGTGCAAGGCACCGGTAATCACCACCAGAGCAACAATCAGCAATACATTAACAACAGCCGAAGGTAAAAAAAGACTTAAAATCCACCAGAGCCCAGCTAGGATTAGACCAATAAGGAATCCAACCACAGGGTAATAACCTACTGAGCGTATAAATTCCTCATGGCTAGCTTTACGCCTCCAGGGTAATCGTATAATAGTTAGAAACCATATCGCCGCCAGCAACGACAACTTTATTACTCTTCCTTCTCTGATACCTCAGCCTCAGCAAAGGTAGCCATCTCAGCCAGAATCATGGCTGAATTCTCCGCTATAAATATTGCTAACGCAGCACCGGTGCCCTCGCCCAGACGCATGCCCAAATCCAGTAAGG
Source organism: Calditrichales bacterium (assembly GCA_048631695.1). Taxonomy (GTDB): domain Bacteria; phylum Chloroflexota; class Dehalococcoidia; order Dehalococcoidales; family W498; genus W498. The sequence continues at coordinate 2,819 of JAIWFK010000022.1, read as the reverse complement.
GTTTAAGCCCCAGATACTTAAGTAATGATTTGTGACCAGCCTCAGCCGAAACATGAGCTGGAATAAGAAAGTCCGTCAATCCCGGCGCTAATGTCGTGGCAATGAGAGCTGCTGCCCCTGAGATAAAGCCATCAATAACTACCGGAATTCGGTGGGCGGCTGCGGCTAACATCACCCCAGCCAATCCCCCAATTTCGAAGCCACCTACCTTTGCTAGTACATCCAAAGGCTGAGCCGGGTCAGGGCGGTTCACCGCCAGGGCTCTAGTTATTACTTCCACCTTATGCGCCAACTGTTCATCAGTTATACCAGTACCTCTACCAGTCACCTCATCCACTGATTTTCCGGTTATAACGGCACAGATAGCGCTGCTGGCAGTAGTATTACCGATGCCCATATCACCAGTGCCAACTATATCCAGACCCTTAGCTATCTCAGCTGTCACCACTTCAATCCCTGTCTCTATTGCAATCATTGCTTGCTCGTCAGTCATAGCTGGACCTAGACATATATTTTGGGTGCCAGGCGCAACCTTCCTGGATAAAAGCTTAGGGTTAGTCTCTAGTTCGGATGCCACTCCCATATCAACGACAATTATTCTGGCTCCTGCCTGACGGGCAATCACATTTATCCCTGCCCCACCACCTAGGAAATTATAAACCATCTGCGCGGTTACTTCCTGCGGCCAGTTACCCACCTTTTCCGCCACCACGCCATGGTCGCCAGCCATAGTAATAATAGCTTTGTGCCTGATTTGAGGGATGGGCTTACCCTGAATGCCAGCCAGTTGAATAGACAGTTCCTCCAGCCTGCCCAGGCTACCCTGCGGCTTGGTTAGCATATCCTGTCGTGACCGAGCTTCAGCCATTGCTCCTTTATCCAGAGGCTTAATCATTTCAATTATATTGGATAAGACTTTCGGCACTTCTACCTCCTGTATAAGATTGTATATTGACTTCACCCTCTCCAGAAAGACCTATTCTGACCTCATCACAGCCTCCTATCATAATATGAGAACCTCTTGGTGAGCCCCTATATAGGGTAAGCACCGCATGTCTTGCAAAACGAGGCTCCCTCTTCAACATTCGAACCACAACCCGGACAGGTCTTTGCGTTACTAGCACGCAAATAAGGAATGCCTATAACATTTCTATAAATCTGGTAGTAATGAAGATGCTCTTTACTTCTAATGACTACTCTATCTTCGCTGAGGTATCTTCTCTTCTTTTCGCTGAATTCAACATCTGAGATTCTTGAATCGAAGAGGGCCGGAAGTACAGTGGTACCGCTTCCTACCTCTATTGGTGCCTTTACTCTCCATACTATTTCCTGCGGCATAATATTCTCAAAAGCCTTACGCAGAATCCACTTACCCCATACCTTTCCCCTTTCACTCTTAACCTTCAGACTTACATCCAAGTTTGTGGCAAAGTCTTTAAATTGAGAGTCTAAGTATGGAAGTCTGACTTCTACCCCTAGAGCCTCAGCAAATGATATTGAACAAAACCTCATATTAGCCCACATCTTTTTAAGTGCTTTGTCTAGTTGCTTTTTGGTGAGCCCGAAGAGGAAACTGTAACCGCCAAAAAGTTCGTCACACCCATCGCCCGTCACGAAGCTCGATATACCATGGTCTCTCCCTACCTTCAGCGCAATATAGATAGCTACACTATTGCGAATTTCCATAGGATCAAAGGATTTCAGAATTCTAATTACATCTCGAATATTCTCGTCCAGTTCCTCATCCCCAAAATAGTGGATGTAATGCTTCAGCTCCAAACGGCTGGCTACCAGCTTTGCGTATTCAATATCCGGTGCCGGGGCACCGCGTAGTGCCACGGTAATACAGTCTGGTTTTACCCACTTTGAGATAAGGTAGGCAAGCATAGCTGTGTCCAGCCCTCCTGAGAGGAGAAGCCCATCGGTTAGATTTCGCCTTACACTTTCTTCAAGGGCTCGAACAACTGTTTCATAATTAAAAACAGGCAACTCCATTGCGCTAAATACTGACATCTAGTCTCCCCTCACGCTTTAATGCTTCAATAGTGGAAATGAGCTTTTGACATTCTGGCATAGTGCGGGGTGCAATGCGCACATACTCCGACAAACCAAAAGAAGCACAATCACGAACCATAATACCCCGCCGTAACAAAGCACTTCGGAAGCTTTTACCATCGCCCACTTTTACTAAGAAGAAGTTGGTCCTTGATGGAACCAGGGTGAAGCCAATTCGTCCAAGCTCGTCTACCAGAAACTGCTTAGCCTGCCTAATCTTTAACTCACACCGCTTAAGATATTGTGTATCCTTTAGAGCAATAACTCCCGCTTTTTGTGCCACTACATTGACATTCCATGGTAGGCGAACCCGCTGTAGAGCATCGATTATCTCCCGATTAGCGATAATATAACCAAGACGCAGCCCAGCTAAAGCATAGTCCTTGGTCATAGAACGTAAAATAATTAGGTTGTTCTGGGGAATTAAATCGGTAGAAGGCCAGCTACCATCGGTAAAGGCAATGTATGCCTCATCTATAACGAGCAGGCAATCACCACAGGCATTTAGAATCATCTCAATATCTTTTCTGGAGAGGTATTGTCCAGTAGGATTGCCCGGATTACAAATAAATATCCCTTTAGGACGGCGCCGCCTGATAAGGCTGACTATCTCTTCTATTCTCGGGGCAAAGTTCTCCTCTGCCCTTCCCCAATGCTCAAAAACATCCGAACCCATAATTTGGCAAGCGACTTTGTATTCACCGAAGGTTGGCTGGAGAATTAGGACGGAGTCTCCATGTCCGAAGTAAGTCAAAGGGATAAGT